>NZ_JACCLX010000016.1 GCF_024490875.1 Methanocaldococcus sp. | reverse complement strand
TTTAAATCTTCTGATATAATTATAATCTTTTTGGCATAAAAGAAGGATAGAAAATCCTTTATTACATATTTAATTTATGAATTTATATATTCATATTCTTTTTGAGAGTAATAACAAACCCCGGTAAATTTTCAATTCAATATTATAAAATCATATAAATGACAAAAAAATATTATAATAATATGAAAAATTTCAAAATTATAATATTATTATAATAAAAAATAGAAAATTTTTATTATAAAATATTATTAAATTCCGAGAGTAAATATTACTCTCAATAAAATATTTTTTATTATAGTAATTAAAAACTAGAGTTTGGGAAATCTCCTATACAAACATTTTGGATAATTCGTACAACCTAAAAACTCTCCTTTTTTTGTTTTAACTACTCTTAATTTAGCACCACACCAAGGACAAGTGTTGTCATCAATTTTTGACATTATTTCTAATATAGTAGATGTTTTATTACACAATCTTTGTTTGTTAAAGATTATTTTGTTGTTGATAGTATCCACATATACAATAAAGTTTTTAAATAAATGTGAATTCTCCAAGTCAATAATAACTTTACCATTTTCAATTTTTAGCCCCGGAGTTATCTGCATATTTGTTTTTATAGGAAGTAAATAGAAACCTTGTCCAGAATACTCTAAACTACCTACATTGTATTTTATTTTTCCAATAATCCAGTTATAATCTCTATTAGCCATAAATCTTATAGTCTCCTCAACAGAGTCAAACATATTTTTTTCTTTAACCTTATTAATAACTTCTTTAATAAAATCATCTTCTTCATAACCTCTTGTTAGCATTTCAATTGCTTTTTCAATAAATTCATTTTTATCAAATTTTATAAGTAATAAAAGTCCATTAAATGCATTCGCAACAACATATTTCTCTTTTTCTATAATATCTCTTCTGTCAAATATGTAGTAGAGTCTTGTAAAAACCTGTTTTTGTCCTTTTGGAGTAACAACTTTTTTAATCTTATACTCCTCTTTGTAAGAATCTGTTAATCCATAGTAAAATACTGGCATCTTAGCATTTTCTAAACCAATTATTGAAATAAATCCTTCTGGAACTCTCCAATTTTGTTCATATGTTTTAGAGTCCAATTTTGTAACATTAAAGTGTAAATCTTTTGATAAAATGTTAAATAACTCAGTTAAAACTTCCATAGTATCCCTCCATTAATTTAGTAATTTAAATTATCCAATTAATTAATAATTTTAAAGATTTACATATTTGGGTTAGGTAGTTTTTCATCCTCTGTCTCAATAACCATTAATAATGGCTTATCTTTCTTTAAAAACTCTTTAATTGTTGAACTAATCTCATCAACTTTTTCTATGTAGCAGTTATCTATTCCAAAGGCATCAGCCAATTTATTAAAGTTAGGATTTTTTATTTTACAAAATTCAGCCAATTTATTATTTTTCATTACAATCATTAAAATTTTTAAATTATTTTCAGAAACTACTTGTAATTCTTCAACATTCATTAAAAATCCTCCATCCCCACTAATCAGTACAATATCTCTATCAATATTAAAATCGATACATCCAAATTTAACTCCTATTGAAACTGGCAAACCAAAGCCCATAGATCCAAAGGAATGAGAGGAAATAATATTTCTTGGAACAATGCATTTTTTTAATAGGCAAGTAAATACCGTATGTTTTCCAGCGTCTGTAACTATTATAGAATCTTTTGGAATACTTTCAATTATCTCATTTATTTTATTAGAATAATCTCCCTTAGGAGAGAATTTATTTTCTTTGTAGTAAAACCAATTATTATCTATACTTAAATTTTCAAAAAATTCTTTTAACTCTTTAATACTTTTTGGTTTTAGGTTTATATTTACAGTTTTCTTTAAAAGTTTTTCCCTAACACTTTCAACATATGTATTGTATGAAAGTGACGAACCAAAATTTATTATCTTATCTGCCTCCAATAAAGATTTTATATCTCCTCTTCTACCAACTAAACCCACACAGTTATTTAAATTTTCATCAATAACTCCTCTACTTGGAAATGTTGTAGATATTGGACAATCTAATTTTTCCAAAATTTTGGATATTTTTAGCATTTCATTATAACTTAAATTTCCATAAATCCCTTGCCCAATTAAAAATAGTGGTTTTTTAGCATTAGACAGTTCGGAGTTTATTTTATCAACAATTTCATCAATGTTTATTTTATTATCATTATTATAATATATATTATTGTTATATAAATCATTTTCATCAACTTTATCTTTATATACATCAGAGGGAATATTTATCTGAACTGGCTTTTTGTTGTATAGACAATCTCTAAATGCTGAAACAATAGAATTTATATCAGCGTTGTTAATAAAATACCCTTTGTAAAAATTTAAAAAATCCATATTAATCTCTTGGAAGTAATTTTTACTAATATATTTTCTTTCGCATCTTCCAGTTATGGCTAATACTGAGGAGTTATCTTTGTAAGCATTAGCTATTGGAGTAGTTAAATTTGTGCTTCCTGGTCCAGCAGTTACCAAGCAAACTCCTATATAGTTAGTTATTCTTGCATAACCATCAGCCATAAAGCCAGATCCTCTCTCATCTTTAGCCATAATATTTTTTATACTACTATTTTCTATCTCATTATAAAGTGGAAATATCTGCTCTCCGGGATAGGAAAATATTGTTTTTACATTTTTTTGTAGGAAATCAACTATAAATTCTAAAAATTTAATAATCTCACCTTAATTTATTGTATTTAAAAACTCTTTGGTGATATTTGTGGATAGAAGGATTGTAGTTAGGTTAGCAGTATATCCAATTGCCTATATTATGTGGGGTGGCTTAATGTGGTATTCTCAAATATTAAAGCCAATAGATGCTACTAATTTATTAATGACTCTCCCTTTATGCAACAGAAATTTTTATTTAATTCTTCAATCATTACCAACAGTTGTTATTGAATTTTTTAAAATAATATATTTATATGGATTTTCTCTTATGATTATTTGTGGTATTGCATACTATTTATTTATAAAAAAAGATTTTTTAAAAAGTGATATTATTTTAATTGATTTAGCACTTGGTTGGTTGTTTGCAGGAATAATATATTCTATTATTGTGGTTAAATCACCATTTCAGGTAGGAGTTGCTAAGGATTTAATAAACATGAAATACTTTTGGATATTTACAAAACCAACTTATGAGATTCCATCATTACATACAGCATATTCTTTTCTATTGGCATTACATTTTAAAGATGAAAAATATTTAAAGTATATTTACTTTACATTGGCTATACTAATTCCTATATCAACTTTAATCTTAGGTATGCATTGGATTGTTGATGTGATTACTGGCTTTATATATGGCTATTTAATATATAAATTTCCTAAAACACTTCATAAAAAAATTAGTGAAGCATTAGATTTTTTAGCGGGATATATAAAACCTTGTATTTTTTGTAGAAATTGCTCAAGTCAAAATAAGAAATAAGTGAAATTATGAAAAATAATAAAAATAAAAAGTTCAGTGTTTATTTGGGAGGAATTGCATTTCATTGCATAAAATGTGGTTTTTGCTGTGATGCTCCAACAGTTACTAAGAAGGATTTAGGTAGAATAGCGGGATATTTAAAGATTCCATTAAATGAAGTTATAAAGAGATATGTTAAATTTTTTAATGGATACATTGGTGAATTAAAAGAAATTAAAGGAAAGTGCATATTTTTTGATAATAAAACTAGAAAATGCAAAATTTATAAAGTTAGGCCACTAATTTGTAGATTTAGACCTTATTCAATTCAGTTAAGGGATGGAAAATTAACATTAACCTATGATATATGGTTTTTAAGACACTGTAAAGGACTGTATATCGGAGAAGGAGATATAGAGGAGAAATATTTCAAATATGCAGAATTAGTTTTAAAATACTTAGGATTTGAAAAAGATATAGATGAAAAAGAGTTTAAAAATGCAAAAGAGAGATTATTTAAAGACTCCTTAAAATATTAGATTATTATTTTTTTCCATGGCATTTTATCTATTTTTTTTAAGTATTTATCTAATAAATTATCTTTTTTCAATGCACTAATTAAGTTTGTTGGATTTTTTGAAACATCTAGATAATTACTAAGAGTTTCATCACCTCTTGCTAATACACACTGACAAATCATAGAGTTAAAGTTTTCATATTCTACTTTAACTCTTTCTTTCCTTAGATTTTTTTCAATATGTTTAATTTTTTTCTTAGATGTTAAATCAAACTCTTCATTTTCAAAATCTGTATGTGGCTTAGGAATCATAGGATTAATTGAAACTTCTACTTTTTTAATCTCTTTTTTTATCTTTTTTGTTAAATTTATAATCTCTTCAACATCTTCATTAGTTTCCGTAGGTATTCCAACCATAAAGTAAAGTTTTATCTTATTAACTTCAAATTTTTTAGCTAAATCAACTGCATTAAATATATCTCCTTCATTAATATCTTTTTTTATAAATTCTCTTAATCTTTCACTTCCTGCCTCAGGAGCTATTGTCAGTGTTTTTGGTTTTAAAATTTTCATTAGTTCCTCATTTAAAGTATCTGCCCTTAAAGAAGATGGAGATATTTGAACTCCCAAATCGTCCAAAAAGTTACAGAGTTCAACTATATACTTATAATCCCCAACTGATGGAGCTATTAATGCTACTTTATTAACTTTATTAATTTTTATTCCTTCTTCTGCCAAATATTCTAAATCACTTAGTTTTCTATATCTTGGAGGATAATATATTGATCTTGCTAAACAAAATCTACATCTCCTTGGGCATCCTCTTCCAATCTCCAATAAAAATGCTTCTCCATAAGCTCCTTTTTTAGATGTAGGTTGATATATTGGGTAATCATCTATGGTTAATTTTTTTGGGTATATCCTTTTAACAACATCTTTATCTATATGTCTTGAATAAACTCCCTCTGTGTCAAACTCTCTATTTATTACATTTAGCATAACATCGCTATTTTCAATCTCTCCAACTATAAAGGCGTCAAAGTAATTAATCAATGGGAAAAAGTTTTCCATTACACAAGGTCCACCTGCGGCAAAAACTGCATTAGGATTAGTTTTTCTTAAATCTTTAACTATTTTTATTGCATTAAAATAATCATTTTCATACTGCAAAGTTATAAAAATAGCGTCAAAATTTTTTATTTTGTGATAGTTTTCTAAAAAATATATATTTACATTTATATCTTTAAATTTAGATAAGTGCTTGGCTAAAATATGAACTGCCAAACAAGAAATTCCTGCTTTAAATTTGTTTGGATAAATTACAGCAACATTCTTTATCATCGTATCCCGAACTATAAAAATTTAAAAATTTTATTTTTCCAAAACATTTACTACATCTCCAACTACAATAACACCAGGTGGAGATATTTTTTCTTTTTTTGCCTTTTCTACTATATCCCCAAGTGTTCCTTTTATAACTCTTTGATTTTTTGTAGTTCCATTGGTAATAATTGCTACTGGGGTGTCTTTATTTCTCTTAGGATTTTGCAACAACTCATTAACTAACTTTTCTAAGTTGGTTATCCCCATCAAAATAACTATAGTGTCAGCATTCAATTTACTTAAATCTACTTGTTTCTCTTTTTTATCCTCAGCCTCGTGTCCAGTAACTACGGTAAATGAAGTTGCTACTTTTCTATGCGTTAATGGAATATTTGCAAGTTCTGGAACTGCAATTGCAGAAGTTATTCCCGGAATTACTTCATAAGGAATATTATGCTTTTTTAGTTCTAAAATTTCTTCTCCTCCTCTTCCAAAAATAAATGGATCTCCCCCTTTTAATCTAACAACTATTTTTCCCTCTTTTGCTTTTTCTACCAATATTTTATTAATCTCCTCCTGTTTAAAGGAATGCTGTCCTTTTCTTTTACCAACATAAATTAACTCCGCCCCTTCTTTTGCATAATTAAGTAAGTCTTTTGATATTAAACTATCATAAACAATGACATCAGCCTCTTTAATTGCTTTTAAACCTTTTACTGTTATCAATTCTGGATCTCCCGGACCTGCTCCAACTAAGATAACTTTGCCTGTCATTTACTCCACCACTTTATTTTTTGCTTTCAATTTTTTCTCTAATTTTTTTCTTCTTTTTTTTTTCTTTTCTCTTATCATAGGAATTCTATATATTGCTCCACATTCTAAGCAAGTTATAACTACATGAGGATACCTTTTACTTTTAACTCTAACTCTTGCATTCCTTCCATACAACAAAAAAGTTCCACATTTTTTGCATATTCTTCTTTTCCATTTCTTTGGAAATTTTAATCTCATTTTCATAGCTATTCTTCTTGCTAAATATACATATCTTTTGACTCTATCCCATCTACCTTTTTTAGCCTCTTCTTCTGCTAATTTCATTAAAGTATCAACTCTTTCATAGGCTATCTTTTTTAGTTTTTTTTCTAAGAACTTTTTCTTTTTCATACTTTCACATTTAATTACTTACATTACTTTATATATTATTTTTAATTACTTAAAAGTTATAGATTTGTATATTAAAATATCCCAATTAATACAAATATTAAAATATTAATTTTTGCTTTAATAAAAAAAGAAAAATAGAGAAATTACTCCTCTTTTAATAATCCTGCTGCATCTAATGCCAATCTAACTTCTTCTGTTGTGGCTCCTCTTTCGATATCAACTTTCTTCTCAGTAGGTTCTAAATGTTTTATGTTGCATCTTCTTCTTTTAACTAATCCATCTACAATAACAAAGTTTTTATCTAAAATATCTACAATGACACAGATTTTTCCTGCTTCTCTTCCTGCGGTTTTTACACAAACTCTTCCTATTTCAATAGCAGCCATTTACCTCACCTCATTTTTGTTGTTGTGACTCTCGCGAATCACAACTCATCCTCCAATGAGGGAGGTTTAATATCGTCCCCTCCTTATTTTTTTAAGTTATCAATAGCTGAGGAGACAATATTAAACACTCCCTCGATATCCCATTTTGATGTATCGATAATCAAATCGTAAATAGATAAATCATCTAAGTCAATATTATAAATTTCTTTGTATCTCTTTTTTTCACTTTTCTCTCTTTCTAACATTTTTTTTAGTGCCTCTTCTTTACTTATACTTTCTCTCTGGCTGATTCTCTCAGCCCTAACTTCAAGGGGGGCTTTGAACCATATTGTTAAATCTGGTTTTATTCCATTCTTTAATAGCATCCACGCCGCCAATCTACCTTCTAACACTACATTACCTTTTTTTGCTATTTCTACCTGTCTTCTATCAATTTCTTCATCAACTTCTTTATGTTCCTCAGCATACTTACTGAATTCCTGCAAGTCCATACCTATCTCTTTGGCCATCTCTCTAAATATAAATCCTGCACATACATGCTTTAAATTGTATTTCTCTGCTATTAATTTAGCAATTGTAGTTGTTCCCGTCCCTGGTAGCCCCCCAATGGTAATTATCATCTATTCACCCATTTAAAATGGATTGATAAACATAAAATACTTTTGATATATAAACTTTTTGAATGTCTTTATAAACTTCTCGCTTTGTTAATCATTAATCTTTTTAAGCATCTTGGACATAGGTAGCCTCCATAAGGTCTTTCAGGTCTTCTTTGAGATTTTGGTAATTTTCTTATTTCAACTGGTCTCCCTCTTGGAACTCCGTGCAATTCAGCTCCACATATAGCACATCTTGGTTTATTTGGCTTTCTTCTTTTGTAGTGTATAACTAACCTTCCTCCTGGTGTTCTTCTATATATTCTTCTGTATGATCTTGATCTGTATCTTGGTGCTGGCATATATATTCACCCAAATTATTTATTTTTAATAAACCTTAAAATTAATGTTTGAAAATATTTTTAAATTTTTCAAAGAAAAGGATATTCAAAGTTATAAACTTTATATGCCATTAAAAATTTTATATCTCTATACCATAACAATTACTATTTAAAACTTTTGGTTGGTGAATATATGTTAAAGACAGTGATATGTGGGATAGAATTTAAAAATCCTGTTTTTTTGGCAAGCGGTATTATGGGAGAAACTGGAAGTGCGTTAAAGAGAATTGCTAAAGGAGGTGCAGGGGCTGTAACAACTAAATCTATTGGAAAAAATCCAAATCATGGGCATAGAAATCCAACTATTGTTGAAGTTGATGGAGGATTTTTAAATGCTATGGGACTACCAAATCCTGGAATTGATGAATATGTAAAGGAATTACAGAGAGTTAGAGAAGATTTAAATAAAATGAATGTTAGGATTATTGGCTCTGTTTATGGTAAGGATGAGGAGGAATTTGTTGAAGTATCTAAAAAGATGGAAAAATATGTTGATATTATTGAGCTAAATATTTCCTGTCCACATGCAAAAGGTTATGGAGCTACAATTGGGCAGAATCCAGATTTATCTTACAGTGTTTGCAAGGCTGTAAAAAAATCAGTAAAAATCCCAGTTTTTGCTAAATTAACACCTAATGTTACAGATATATTAGAAATAGCTAATGCAGTTGTAGATGCAGGCGTAGATGGATTAGTGGCGATAAATACAGTTAGAGGAATGGCTATTGATATAAGGGCAAAGAAGTCAATTTTAGGAAATAAATTTGGTGGTTTAAGTGGTAAGGCAATAAAACCAATAGGTATAAAAATTGTTTGGGATCTTTATGAAAACTTTGACATTCCAATAATTGGAGTAGGAGGAATAGTTAGTGGAGAGGATGCTATTGAATATATGATGGCTGGTGCTTCTGCTGTCCAAATAGGAAGTGGAGTTTATTATAGAGGATATGATATATTTAAAAAAGTTTGTGATGAAATTATAAAGTTTTTAAAAGAAGAGAACTTAGAATTAAAGGATATTATAGGAATTGCTCATGAATAAATTTTTATTTTTAATATTTTTACTCTTTTTCTTTAAATTCTTCTATACACTCATCACACAAATATCTTCCTTGATACAGTCTAACTCTCCCTTGATATCCACAGTTTTCACAAATTCCATATATATACTCTTCAGAAAATTCGTCAGTATCTAATGGAATTTTTTCTTTTTCATCTTCTGGCTTTATTGAAGCATATTCAGCAATTATTTCCAATAATTTTGGTGAGACCCTAATAATATCGCTCTCTGTTATTATTCCTACTAATTCCCCATCTTTTACAACAGGCAATCTTTTTATCTTATATTTAGCCATGATTTTAGCGGCTTCATTAATTGAAGCATTTTGAGGAATTGTTATTATTTTTTTACTCATAACTTCCTCAGCTAAAATCTCTTTTGGTTTTAGGTTTTTTGCAACAACTCTTTTTATAATATCTCTCTCTGTAACTATTCCTATTGGCTCTTTGCCTTCTACAATAACAACAGCCCCAATATCTTTCTCCTTCATTATGTTGGCGATGTCATAAACTGTCATATTTTTTGTAGCAGTAATCACTGGAAAACTCATTACTTCTGAGACAGGAATCTCATAGGCAATATCCATAAATATCCCTCATAAACTTCTATACAAAAATAACTGGATGTAGTCATTTATATACTTTATACCTTAATTATTAAATAGCAAATTTTTTAGTAATATTTGAGATAGATTTAGTTTTTATCTTGTTTATTATTTTTTGTGTTATAATTTGTTGCTATACTTTTTATAATGTTCTAAAATTTCCTTATGAACTTCATCTATTGTCTTGTTAGTTGTGTCAATTACGATAAATTTGTATTCTTCTGCCAATTCTAAATATTTTTCTTGAACTTTTTGTAGAAAACTTTTATTTTCAAATATATCTTTACCTTTAACTCTTTTTAAAGCAACATCAACATCAATAGTTAGTAAAAAAACTATATCTGGCTTTAAAGCGTATCTATTTATTGATTTTATAAAATCTTCATCAACGCCTGCAACGCTTTGATAGGCTATTGAGGAATACAAATATCTATCACAAACTACATCTCTACTTTTTAAAATATCTTTTATTATCTTTGTGTGCTCTACTCTATCTGCGGCAAATAACAATGCTAATGTTCTATCATCTAATTTAATTTTTTTTTGCAAAAATTCTCTAATTAACTTCCCTATTGGGCTATTTGTAGGCTCGCAAGTCCAAAAAGCATTGAGAGATTTAGATAATAATTTTGATAGTGTCGTTTTACCACTACCATCAATACCTTCAAACACTATGAACATTTTTATCACCAAAATTTATATATAAGATTTATCATTATTAATCATTATAAATTATAACCACTAAATGGTGAATCTTATGGAGGTATATATTGACATTGTTAAGGATATACTTATTTTTATATCTTCTTTGGGAATACTATTGGCTTCATATAGATTGTGGGTTGAAAAAGATAGAAAAAATATTATTTATGCGAGAATACATATTTTAGGAGTTATAGATTGTGCATGTTTTTTAATTTTTATAGCGTTAGGAGAACCATTATTAGCATTTGTTTATTTAATTTTAGCTCCATTTTTGGCTCATGCAATTGCAAATGCGGCATACAATGACAAATTAGATAATTTATCTAAGTAAAAATTTTAAAACTCTCTTTCAGTAGAAAACTTAAACTCTTCCTCACCAAATAATTTTTTAACCATCCAATCAGCATCGAACTCAATTAAATCTTCATATCTCTGCCCAACTCCTAAATACAAAATAGGTTTTCCAATTGCATAGCCAATTGACAATGCCGCCCCTCCTTTTGCATCTGCATCTATTTTTGTCAATATAATCCCATCTATATTCACTGCCTTATTAAACTCTTCAGCCTGATAAACTGCATCGTTTCCAGTTAAAGCATCTCCAACGAATATAACTAAATCTGGCTTTGTAACTCTAACAACCTTTTTGATTTCTTCCATTAAGTTTGTATTTGTTGCCTGCCTTCCTGCTGTGTCTGCCAAAACGACATCAATTCCTCTCGCCTTAGCGTGTTGTATCGCATCGTATATAACTGCTGCTGAATCAGCCCCTTGTTTATGCTTAATAACTCTAACACCTACATTTTTTGCATGCTGTTCTAACTGCTCTATCGCTCCAGCCCTAAATGTATCCCCTGCTGCTATAACAACACTATATCCTTTTTGTTTTAATTTATATGCTAATTTAGCTATTGTCGTGGTTTTTCCAGTTCCATTTATTCCAACAAATACAATAACTGTTGGCTTTCCTTTTGCTTTATTCTTTTTTATAATCTCCTCAATGTCAATTTTTTCTTGGGATAATATATTTTTTATAGCATTTTTTACAGCGTTAATTGTAATTTCTTCAACATTGTCATTAGGAGATATTTTTCTCCCAACTAACTCTTTTTTAATGTTTTCAATTAACTTTTCTACAACTTCTAAGGCTACATCAGATTCTAAAAGCTCTATTTCTAACTCTTCTAATATATCTTCAATATCTTCCTCTAAAATTACAATTTCTTTTTTGAGAGCCTTTTTAATAGTCCTCGTTAAAATAAATCTATCAAAGAAACTTATTTTTTTCTCCTCTTCTGATGTAGTTTCTTTTTTAATTTCTTTAACTTCTTCTACTTTTTTAGAGCTTTCTGTTTTTTCACTTTCAGTTTTTTTAATTTCTGGTTCTATTTTTTCTTTTACTTCTTCAGCTTCTCCTTTATTGTAGATTTTTTCAGTAATTTTTGACGCAGTTTTTAAAAGTTTTTCTTTTAATTTTCCAAACATCAGTAATCCCTCAATTTTGTTATTGCTCTATAAATCTTAAATTTGATAAAATAATTAATTTACCATATAAAAATTCCTATTATTGCTATATATAAGTTTTTAGTTATATAAATTTATAAAATAGAAAAGTTTATATAGAACTTTAAAAACATTTTATACATAGAAGGAGAAAAAGAGGTGAGAGTAATGTTTGGAAGAGATCCTTTTGACACATTATTTGAAAGAATGTTCAAAGAGTTTTTTGCTACACCAATAAGTGGTTCTACAGTTGTTCAAAGTTCTTTTGGAATACAAATATCTGGTAAAGGATTCATGCCATTATCTATTATAGAAGGAGATGACCATATAAAGGTTATTGCATGGTTACCAGGAGTTAATAAAGAAGACATCGTCTTAAATGCAGTTGGAGATACATTAGAAATCAGAGCAAAAAGAAGCCCATTGATGATTACTGAAAGTGAAAGAATCATCTACTCAGAAATTCCTGAAGATGAAGAAATTTATAGAACAATAAAACTTCCAGCACATGTTAAAGAGGAAAATGCCTCTGCTAAGTTTGAAAATGGTGTCTTAGTAGTTACATTACCAAAGGCAGAATCTTCAATTAAGAGAGGAATAAACATTGAATAAAAAACTTCTTTATTTTTTATTAGAATAATAAATTTATATAATTATATATACAAATGGTGAAGAAATGATAAAGAAAAAACATTTAGAGATGATATTAGATTCATTAAAAAGACATCCTAATCCAAAGGTTGATTTAGAACAATATACTATTGATGGAAAATTAGCAAGTGATATTTTATTTTTTGCAGTGAATGATTTTTATAATAATGTAGTTATTGATTTAGGTTGTGGAACTGGTAGATTGGCAATAGGTAGTAAGATATTAGGGGCAAAAAGAGTTATAGGGGTTGATATTGATAAAGAAAGTATTAAAATAGCAGAGGAAAATGCCAAAAATTTAAATGTTGATGTAGATTTTTACTGTATGGATATTAGAGATTTAAATAAAGAAGTTCTTAAAAATGTTCTTAATGATGATTACAATTTAAAGAAAGTAGTTATTCAAAATCCTCCATTTGGTGCTCAAAAAAAGTATGCAGATAGAATATTCTTAGATAAAGCATTAGAGATTGGAGATGTAATATATACTATACACAACTATCCAACGAAAGATTTTGTTATAAACTATGTAAAAGATAAAGGAGGAGAAATAACTCACATTTATGAGGCATATTTTAGAATTCCTGCAATATATGAATTTCATAAAAAGAAAGTTGTAAATATTCCAGTAGTTGTTTTTAGAATAGAAAATAAAAATAAAATTTAAAATTTATCATTTATTAAAATAACTATAAATTGTCTTTATTATTAAACCAATTAGTATCCACCCATACATAGATAGAGGAATGATTATAAAAGGACTGTAATAATAACTTCCACCCATATTTTTAGGAACAAATAATTTAACATAGATAAATAAAGGGAATGATAAAATATTAAATAACCAGTTTGGAATATCAAATTGGAAGAATGGGATTATTAACCCAAATACTGCCAAAAATAACAAAAATTTATCTTTTCTCAAAATATACAGAGTAGTTATAATAATTCCCATAGTTAAAAATAATTCAAATATATACAAATATAAATTTATATTTAAGAATTGTAAAATTAATGCTATAAAACACAATATAGACAATATTAAGAAGGAATTATCTTTTTTAATCTTCCAAAATCTTAATGATATGATAAATAAAATTCCATATAAAAAAATAATATTGAAAAAATTCAATATACCACCCTATTTGGCTAAGGCTTATAATCAAGAATCATGTATTGTGTTCTCCTTAAACAGTCTTTTATTCCAGTATTAACATAGAGGCAATATATCCATCCGGTTTTAAATACTTCTGGTGCTTCATCATATTTCCTTAAACATTTTCCATTTCTTTTAGAATTTACTAAACCACAATTTCCACCACAGTTTTTAGCAGGTTCGCAACCTCCAAAATTTATCAACCCTCCATACCATCCTTTTAATTCTGGTATATATACCCAAGGTTCATAATGAATATCACAGGCTTTGTTTTCATCGGGTCTCCATGGACGACAACCATATAAAGGTTCTCGAGTTTCTCAGTCTATCCACCAATACCATGGTATAAAAGGAAAATCCGTATATATGTAGATTAAACCCCATTTAGAGTTTTTAGAAGTTTGTGTATGTTTTATGTCTTTTTTTAATACTTCTACTTTATTTTTAGGAAGTTCTGGGACAAATCTAGGATGTCCCATTTCGCATTCTTCTACAGTACTTTCAATTATCTTAATACCAGATTTTTTTAACATTTTGCCATATTCTTTCAGACAATTTGGACAGAGTTTCATAATATCACCTTATAGGTTTATAAATTATAAAAATATTTTATTTTTATTATATTTAAAAGTTTCTATTATATTTAATTATATTTATTTATTCATAAACATATGATTATAAAAATATTTTGATACTAAAAATAATTAGTATTAAATAAAATTTAATAGTAAATTTTGCAAATAATTGGATTTTTTAAAATAGAAATAGCATCATTTAGAGTATCTTTTTTTGAAATACAGAATAAAGTATTTCCAAGCATAGATTGAGAAGCTCCTACTGTAAATTTTAAATCATTACAGAGTTCTAAAATATTTCCATTAATTAATCCTGTATTAACTGCAAATTTATATGAAAGATTGACAAAATTTTCTAATGTTGGATTTTTTAATAGTTCATTTAAGTATCTTCTACCAAATCCATTTATTTTTTCAATCCAATTATCGTTGGTAATTATTTTATTAGTCTCCTTTTTTCCAAATATTTCAAGAATAATGTAATAATCTTCATTAACTTTAAATTTTTCAACATTTATAGGAAATCCGGGAGATTTTCTTATAATAAAACCTTTCACATATTGACCAATAACATCTCCCAAACCAGTTCCACATTCTACTTCACTAATATGTGCTATTTCAACATAATTAATTTTTAAATCCAACATTTCATTTAATTTTTTAGATAGTGTTAAAGCACAGCCACCAGACATCCCCAAACCACTGCCTAATGGAAAGTCAGATGTAAAAATTATATCATAGTTGTTTTTATCAAATCCAAAGTTTTCATAGTATTTTAATACTTTATTTACTGAACATATATCTACTTTTTTTTTATTGTAATATATATTTCCACAACCTTCTTCTATATTAAGATTTACTCCTATATTTACAGTAATTCCAGCCCCGATAGAGCCAGTTTTTAAAATATCTTTTGATTTATGCACTGCAAAAAATCCAGTTATGTGCCCCGGAGCAAACATACAATAACCTCCATTAATATAAAATAAATTAAGAATAATAGAGTATCATATTAAAATTATCTTCTAAAGGCTCTATCTATAATTATATCCACAATTCTATCATCTGCTCCAATAGGTTCTCTATATATTATTTCAACGTCCTCTGGAATTTCTAATTTTTCGTGTTCATGATGGTGGTGATGGTGATGATGTCCATGATGATGTTCTTCCTCGTGATGCCCATTATCATCCTCAATTAATCCCAACATTTTTGGAATATCTCTTGTTGTATGAATTCCATGTGCCAAAAAGACAGGAACAACTATAATTTTTTTAGCACCTCTTTCAATTGCCTTTTTTACTGCTTGGGGTATTGTTGGCTCGTTAAACTCCATTAAACCAATTTCAACAATTGGAAATATATTTTTTTCTTTAATTTTTTCAGCCAATTTTACTAACAATTCTTTACTGTATGGTAATCTACTACCATGACCTACTAAAACTAATGCTTCCAAACTATCACCTTTTTATTTTGCTAGTAATTTATTATATTTATGTATTATTTTACATAGAGTTCATACTAACTATTATATAATATTTTTCATTTATTTAAAAAGAAGTTTTTATTATAAATAAAGAATTTGGAGGCGATTTAATATGGATACATCTAAACTTATCTTATTTTTTGCTATTATCATTTGGATAATATTATATACAATTAGAGAATCTATAAATCTAAAAACATACATGGGAATTTTTGGAATTTTAAGAACTAAGTTTGGATTAAAGACAATTGAAATATTAGGCAAATATAAAATTTGGCAAAAAATTGGAATTATTTCCATTCCTATATGTGTCATACTTGGGGGATTCATGCTCTTAAATTTAATAATTATGAGTATAAAACTCGCTTCTGGAACGCTACCAAAAGAAGCGGCTAAACCAGTTATTTTTTTATTTGGAAATGTTATTCCTTGGATTCCTGGAATTATTGTTCTACTAATAGGAGTATCAGTTCATGAATTAGCACATGGAATATTTGCAAGATCTTTTGGAATTAAAGTAAAAAGTTCTGGAATACTTTTATTATTGGGAATTCCTTTGGGAGCCTTTGTCGAATTAGGAGATGAATTTAATAATGCAGAAAAGAAAATTAAGGGAGCCATTGCATCAGCGGGTCCATTGGCTAATTTAATTATATTTTTAATTTCAATTCCATTATTGTCTTTTGCTTATACATTACCAACAGAGTTAAAAGTTGTTAATGTTAAAGAACCAGCATCAGAGTTTTTAAAGAAAGGAGACATAATTTATGAAATCAACGGTAAAAAAATAGAGTCATTGAAAGATTTTAAAGAATTTGCAAATACTATAAAACCAAATACTGAATATGTAATAAAAGTTATTAGGAACAATAAAATATTAACCTATAAAATTGTTAGTTCAAAAGAGGGAAAGATTGGAATTATGGTAGTGCCAACAGAAAATATGGCATTGATTATAAATACAATATACTGGACTTACTGGTTTAATGTTTTACTGGCTTTATTTAATCTTTTACCAGCAATGCCATTGGATGGCTTCCACGTTTGGAACGCTTTGCCAGAATTATTAAAGGAAAGAAAAAATAAATTTATTTCAATGATGGGGAGATATTTAGAGCTAATTATAAATGAAAGAACATTAAATTCAATAACTTTTTTAGTTTGGTGGATTGTCTTAGGAAGTATTTTATATTCAATGTTTTAAAATTTCTGGTGGTGAGTATGGATTTATTTAATTTTTATATTTATGGGTTTGTCTCTCTTTTCATTACAATTGATCCAATTGGCTTAATTCCAATATTTCACTCTATAACTTATCCTTATCCAAAAGAACAAAGAGTAAAAATAATTAAAAAGGCAATAATAACTTCAACAATCGTTTTATTACTATTTGCATTGTTTGGAAACTACATATTTAGTTACTTTGGAATTACAATAAATGCATTTAGAGTTGCGGGGGGAATATTGTTATTTAAAATAGCGTGGGACATGCTTCACGCAGAAATTCCTAAAACAAAACATAAACCAGATGAAAAAATAGAATTAGAAGATATTGACAGCATAGTTTATGTCCCTTTGGCTATTCCTTTAATATCTGGTCCAGGGGCTATAACGACAACTATGATATTAGTTAGTAAGGCACAGAGTATCTTAGATAAAATTATCGTTATTTTATCAATATTATCTGCTATGTTAATTTCTGGGATTATTTTGTCATTAACTGACTATATTATAAGAAGAGTCAATATTTATGGGATAAATGCATTTGTTAGAATTATGGGTCTTTTGTTAGTGGCTATATCTGTTCAGATAATATTTATTGGAGTATTTGGTTTATATAAAAATTATCTGTGAGCATAACAACAAATAATCTTTTTATTACCTTTTTTATCAACTCTAACAAATCCAAACCTCTCAAATTGAACAATATCATCTACATTAACTATTTTAAAATCTTTTTCTGCAAATCCTTCTTTTATTTCACCAGTAGGCATTAAAACCTTAACTTTTAAACTATCTTTTATAGGAATCCAATGTATAATTTTAGCCTTATTTTTTCTTGCTATTTTGAAGTCATCTGAGTGATATTTTGCTTTAATTATATCATTAATTTTTTCAACGACTATATTGAAGAGTTCCATTAATCTATACATCTTACCCTCTTCAATCTCATCTCCAACTACATAAACTTCTCCATCAAATATTAGTTCTCTTTTACCAAACTCTGGTCTGTCAGGATGCATTCTAAGATTTAAAATTCTCTTTTTAGCATTTTCAATAACGAGTTTTTTAGGATTCCAAACGAAGAAAAATCTTCTTGCATCTTTATCAATTAATTCTTTATTTATTGCATATAAATTCTCCCACGAAAATTTAACATCTGCCTGCTTAATTCCAATTCTTTTCATTATCTCATATATAGCCTCTGCCTTAATTCCTCTCCTTCTTAAAGCTCTTAAAGTTCCCAATCTAACATCGTCCCATCCACTATAAAGCCCTTCTTTAATTCCTTTATAAATTGATGATGTGCTTAAAACTGTATCCTCTATTTTTAAAATTCCATAATGTATAAATTCAGGCATCTTCCAATTGAAATATTTATATATATAAGATTGCTTTTCAGTATTTACAATATGGTCTTTTCCTCTTAAAACATGTGTCATTCCTAACAAGTAATCATCAATAGGCACTGAGAAGTTCATTAATGGATAAACAACATATTTCTCCCCAGTTCTTGGATGAGGAGTTTTTTCAATTCTAAATATTGGAAAATCTCTAATTGATGGATTTTTATGCCTTATATCCGTTTTTAACCTAACAGCAACATTTTCTATTTCTCCATTAAGCATTTTTTCCCAAAGGTCTAAATTTTCCTCAACACTCCTCTCCCTACATTTACAAGGAATTCCTTTATTTCTCAATTTTCTAAATTCTTCTGGCTCACATTCACAAACATAGGCATATTCCATTTCTATTAATTTTTTTCCATATTCGTAATAAATTTCCATTCTGTCTGATTGTATTACAATTTCATCAACTTTAACTCCCAACCAATCTAAATCTTCCTTAATCATATCATAAGATTCAGGTAAAACTCTTTTTGGATCAGTATCTTCTAATCTCAAAATTAGTTTTCCTCCATACTTTTTAACAAAGTAATCGTTTAGAACTGCTGCTCTTGCGTGTCCTATATGTAAAGGCCCAGAAGGATTTGGTGCAAATCTCATAACAACCTTATCTTTTACATTTGGTAACTCTAAGTCCTTCTCCTTCCTACCTTTTTCTTCAACATTTACTCCTAAATCTTTCAACATTTTCTTCATGTCATTTATAGATAAATTTTCTATTTCTTTGACAACTTTTTCTACAACTTGTAAAACTTCCTTAGCTTTTTTTCTATATTCTGGATTTTCTGCCAAAAATCTACCCAAAACTGCCTTGGGATTAGCTTTACCATTATGATTTATAGCGTTTTTTAATGCAATTGCTAAAATCTTTTTTTTCACATTTTCCATATTCATCACCATTAACTTTAAAAACCTTAACTAATTATTATGAAAAGGATACTCTTATTTGAAGTTTATATATTTTAATTAGGTTTAATAAGTGTGGTGAATATTGATGGAGAGTATTAATAAAGTTATGGTTTTTGGTTCTGGACCAATAGTTATTGGACAGGCAGCAGAGTTCGATTTTTCTGGTTCTCAAGCGTGTAAGGCGTTAAAAGAAGAAGGAATATATACTATTTTAGTTAATTCAAATCCCGCAACAATACAAACAGATATTGAAATGGCTGATAAAGTTTATTTAGAGCCATTACATCCAAAAATAGTTGAAAAGATTATTGAAAAAGAGAGACCAGACGCTATTTTACCAACAATGGGAGGTCAAACTGGGCTTAATTTGGCTTTGGAGTTGCATAGAAGAGGAATTTTAGACAAATACGGAATAAAATTGTTAGGTTCAAATATAAGAACTATTGAAATAGCAGAAGATAGAGAACTATTTGCGAAGGCAATGGCTGAAATTAACGAGCCAGTTACAAAGTGTAAGGCAGTTAATTCAGTTGATGAGGCATTAAAATTTGCTGAAGAAATTGGTTATCCAGTTATTGTTAGACCTGCATTTACATTAGGAGGAACTGGTGGAGGAATAGCCCACAATGAGGAGGAGTTAATAGATATTACATCAAAAGGTTTAAAATATTCTATAATTAACCAAGTTTTAATAGATGAGAGTGTTTTAGGTTGGAAAGAATTTGAGTTAGAGGTTATGAGAGATAGAAAAGATACATGTATTATTGTTTGTGGTATGGAAAACATAGATCCAATGGGAATACACACAGGAGAGAGTATTGTTGTCTCTCCAATACAGACATTACCAGATGAGTTTTATCAAAAATTAAGGAATGCAGCTATAAAAATTATAAGACACTTGGGAGTTGAAGGAGGTTGTAATATACAGTTTGCTGTAAATAAGGAGATGACAGAGTATAGAGTTATTGAAGTTAATCCAAGAGTTTCAAGAAGTTCTGCATTGGCAAGTAAGGCTACTGGTTATCCAATAGCAAGGATTGCCGCTAAAATAGCAATTGGAAAAACATTGGATGAAATTCTAAATGATGTTACAAAAGAGACACCAGCAAGTTTTGAGCCTACATTGGATTATGTAGTTGTGAAAATACCAAGATGGCCATTTGATAAGTTTAAAACCGTAGATAAAAGATTAGGAACGAGTATGAAATCTACTGGGGAAGTGATGGCAATAGGTAGATCTTTTGAAGAAGCATTACAAAAGGCTATTAGAAGTTTAGATATCGGAAGATTGGGATTAATTGGAGATGGGAAGGATAAAGATTACAGTGAGGAAGAAATTGAAAATATTTTGAAAAATCCAACTGATGAGAGGATTTTTGTTATAGCAAAGGCATTAGAGAAAGGTTGGAGCGTTGAAAAAATCTGTGAATTAACAAATATTGACGAATTTTTCATTAGAATGATTAAGAATATTGTTGATATGAAAAATGAGTTAGAAAAACTTAAAGAGAATTTTTAAATATGGTGGTTTTATGGATAAAAAGAATAAATTGAAAGAAATTTTATTAAAGGCAAAAAAATTAGGATTTTCTGATAAACAGATATCTCATTTGTTGGGATTGGATGAAAAAGAAGTTAGAGAGTTGAGAAAGAAACTTGGAATAGTTCCAGTATATAAAATGGTAGATACCTGTGCCGCAGAGTTTGAGGCTAAAACTCCTTATTACTACTCTGCATATGAAACTTACCTATATAAAGAACAGGATGAAAGTAATCCCTCAGACAGAAAAAAGGCTATTATTTTAGGTTCTGGCCCAATAAGAATTGGTCAGGGAATTGAGTTTGACTATTCAAGTGTTCATGCAGTTTTAGCATTGAAAGAAATGGGAATTGAGGCAATAATTATAAACAACAATCCAGAGACTGTTTCAACAGATTATGATACATCAGATAAACTCTATTTTGAGCCAATAACTTTTGAAGATGTTCTAAATATAGTTGAAAAAGAAAAAGAGAGAGGAGAACTTTTAGGAGTTATTGTCCAATTTGGAGGACAAACAGCAATAAACTTAGCTATGAAGTTAAAGGAGGCTGGAGTTAAGATATTAGGAACAAGTCCAGAAAATATAAATGTTGCTGAAGATAGGGAAGAGTTTTCTAAATTATTAAAGAAATTAGGAATTCCTCAAGCAGAAGGTGGAACTGCATTTACAAAAGAAGAGGCTTTAAAGATAGCTAAAAAAATTGGTTATCCTGTCTTAGTTAGACCTTCCTATGTTTTAGGAGGACGGGCAATGCAGATTGTTTATAGTGAGGATGAGTTAATAGAATATATGGAAGAGGCTGTTAAAGTTTCAGAGGAGCATCCTGTGTTAATTGATAAATTTTTGGAAGATGCTATTGAGTTAGATGTCGATGCTGTTTGTGATGGAGAGAGCGTTTTAATTGGAGCAATAATGGAACATATTGAAGAGGCAGGAGTTCATAGTGGGGATTCAGCAACAGTAATTCCTCCTCAAACACTACCTAAGGAAATTATTGATAAAGTTATTGAATACACTGCAAAGTTAGCAAGGGAGTTAAATATAGTAGGATTATTAAATGTTCAGTATGCGGTGAAGGATGGAGTTGTTTATGTTTTAGAGGCTAATCCAAGAGCTTCAAGAACAGTTCCTTATGTAAGTAAATCTATTGGAATTCCTTTGGCTAAGTTGGCTACAAAGGTTATGCTTGGGAAAAAGTTGGAGGAGTTGATTAAAGATTACAACAATGTTGTAGAAGTCTCTGAGAAAGTTTGGATTGCAAAACCAAAGTATGTATCAATTAAAGAAGCAGTGTTCCCATTCCAAAAATTGCCAGGAGTTGATCCTGTTTTAGGACCAGAGATGAAATCAACAGGAGAGGCTATTGGAATAGATAAAGACTTTGGTAAAGCGTATTATAAAGCCCAATTATCTGCGAATATGGAACTGCCAATAGTTGGGAATGTATTTATTAGTGTTAGAGATAAAGATAAAAAACATATTGTTGATATTGCTAAAAAATTACATGAACTTGGATTTACAATATATGCAACAGAAGGAACTGCTAAGGTTTTGAGAGAAAATGGAATTCCAGCAATATTAGTTAAGAAAATCTCTGAAAGTCCTAATGACAACATTTTAAAGTTAATGAAAGATGGAAAGATACACTTAATAATAAACACTTCCTCTGGTAAAAAGGCTAAATCTGATGGATATTATATAAGAAGAGCGGCGGTTGATTTAGGAATTCCATATATAACTACAATTCCCGGGGCAAAAGCGGCTGTAAAGGCAATAGAATCTGTAAGAACTGGGGAGTTAAATGTCTATTCCTTAAATGAACTTGATGCAAGTATAAAGAAAAGAGAATAATACTTTTATTTTTCTGCAATCAACTTATAATCCTCCTCAGGAATTTCCCTCATAGCCTTACCCATTATATGACCGCTCCACTTCTTTTTATTAGTAATGAACTTTAATTTTGGAATTAAATCTTTAAAATTAATTGGTGGCTCAAAAATCTTAATTTCTTTTAATTTAACTCTATATGGAAATTTCTCATTAGGATTTCTTGGTGTAGGTTTGAATATTTTTGTAGAATCTTTATAAACTTCAGAGATAACTTCATAAATACCTCTAATGTATGGAGGTTTATAATCCTTCCCACTTCTCTGAATTTCATAAATAATTAGTTTATCTCCAACTTTAACTTTATTTATTGTATTTTTATGCCTCTCTGCTACTCCCCATATCTTTTTTTCCTTTATTACTTTCCAATTGTCTTCATTTGTTATACATAGCCAGTATGCCATATTATCGCCTCATATTTTTGATAGGTGATTTTAAAAATTTTTAAATATAATATTATATAAGTTTTTGTATAATTTTTAACTCAATTTCATAACATATCTCTTCAGAAAAGTGTTTTTTTAATTCATTTTCAAACGCTAAATTATGATTTGTTGATTTTACTTTGAAGTGAATAAGTTCATGCAGTATTATATAATAAAGCAAATCTTTCTCAAAATTTTCAACAACATATTTGTTTAATCTTAAAGTCTTAGTTTTAAATGAAAATGAGGCAATTTTTTGTTTCATTGGCTTTATTTCTATGTTTATGGTCTCATTAATGTTTAATGAACTTTTAACTTCATTAACAAGATTTTTTATCATTGTTTTATCATTAATTTTCATACTCTTCTCCCCATAACTCCTTTAAAATAAATTCATTAATAAGTTTATCAGAAATTTCTGCTACCTTCTTAGCTTCTTCATCTTTAATTTTTCCTTCTAATTCCTTTAATAAATCTTCAAGCAATGCATAAGATAACTCTTTTTTGAACTTTTTTCTTTGCAATTTTGACATTTTATTTAAATTTTGTATTTTCATGATTAACTTTTCAGTATTTTTTAAATTTAAATTAATATTCTGGTTTTTTAATATATTATTTCCAATATACGCACTTATTGATTCTTTTATCCTTTCTATTGATGATTTTCCTTTTATCCTCTTATCATAATTTTTCTTTAATTCTATGAGGTTTTTTATAGCATTTAGATATATTTTATTATCAATTTTTTTTAGAATCCAATCTCTTCTTAGTTTTTCTAATCTTTCCAAGATTTCCTTATATATTGGATCGTGTTGCTTATCTAAAATACTGTTTCTCAAAATAAAGTAGTAATTTGCCACAGCTCTTTTTATTTCTCTATTCTTAACATTCTCTTTTAAAATTTTATCTAAGTCATTAGGGTTGAGATTTATCTCATCTATCACATTCAATTCATCGACAAGCATTTTGTTATGTATAAAGATTATTAATTCTTCCCAAAATTTCCTGTTAGATTTTCTTTTTATCTTTAATTTTTTCATTAAATATGCATATATAAAGGATAAGAGTTCAATATCCTCAACGTAAAAAATTTTTTGTGGATATGAACCTAATGCCTTATAAAGTTTAATTACTGCGTTTATATCGTTTATAAGTTTTAAAATTTCAGCATTTCCATCTTCTGCATAAAATGCAATTACATCTAACTTTTCTACTAATTGTTTCTTATCGAAATCTTTATTTTTCGTTAATATTTTTAGAGCATTAATATCTATACTCAAATCATCATCGTTTATTTTTAAATTTTTTAGAGATTTTTTAACCTTATCCATTTTTAACTCAAATTCTTGGAAAATATCATCAATTGAAGTTATTAAATTGTTTTTAAAGTCCTCTCTAATCTCTTCCTCTGCAATCATATTGTATAATGCCATTGTTTCTGTTAAAACTTTAAATAATCCCACAGAATCAACAATTAGACCAAATTCTTTATCCTTATAGGGTCTATTTGTCCTTGCTATTGCTTGTAGCAGTCTGTGTCCATATAGTGGTTTATCTAAATACATAACTTTTAATCGTGGAGCATCAAATCCAGTTAAAAGCATATCTGTTACTATTAAAATCTTCGGATTTTCTGAATTTAAGAACTCTTCTCTAATAATTTGGTTAATCTCATTAAAATCATTAGAATTTTTTTCTTTTTTAAGTTTTTCCATGTATTCAATAATCTCTTTCTCTTCTTCATTGTGATGATAAGTCATCACTATTTCAGCCCATTTTTCTGCTTCATCTCCAAATCTTTCTTTTAAATATTTATCAAGTGCCTTTTTAAATCTCACGCATCCTAATCTATTAACCGCTACAACCATTGCCTTAAATTTAAAGTTTTCAGTATCTTCCTCTATTCTATCAACAATATATTTTGCAACTTTATCAATTCTTTCTGGGTTTAATAAAATTGTTTTTGACTTGTTTATATACTTTGGAACTTTTTTTCTGTCAAATAAATCAATATCTTCTCCTCTTTTAATCCACTCATCAATAAATTCTTTTATATCTTCTTCATCCAATGCTATTTGTATTCCTTCAGTTTTAATATCGCCCTCTTTTACAATTTGATAAGTTAATGGTAGTGTAAATTTGTCTTTTATAGAGTCCTTTATAAAATACACATCTAAATAAAACTCTCCTTCTTGTGGATATGAAAACTCTGAAAATGTGTTTTTTTCATTATTAAATACAGGAGTTCCAGTAAATCCAAAGGTTATGGCATTTGGAAATGTCATTTTTCTCATACTTCCTAAGGTTCCGTATTGAGTCCTGTGAGCTTCATCTATCAATATTAAGATATGTTTCTTTTTAATACTCCCTAATTCTATTAAATATCTATCCTTTTCCTCATCTTCCAATTTATTTAAGTTCTCTATATGTTTTTTGTATTCTTTAGTATTTTTTTCTTTTAAATGGTTTAAATATTCCTCACCTAATTTTATTAAAAGATGGCATAAGCCCTTTATCTCATCTTCTTCTTTTTTAACTCTTTCACGTTGGAATTTTTGGATTGTTGTTGTATAAATACCTCTAACAATGACTTTATTGCTCAATTCGCTCATTTTTATATTTTTTATAACTTCATATAGATTATTGATGTTTTCAATTCTTTTTAATAGGTTTTTAAATTTTTTCTCTTGGATTGCTTCATAAAACTCTTTACTCTGTTTTTCTAAATCAACTCTATCAACTATAAAGAAAATAACAGGATTTTCTGAGAAATATTTATCTAAGAAATAATTTGCTATGAAAAACATAGTGTATGTTTTTCCACTACCCTGCCAATGCCATACTAAACCTTTATTTTTATTATCTCCACTTAAATAATCCTCTATTCTTTTCATTGCCTTTTTTGTAGCAAAATATTGGTTGTATCTTGCAATAATTTTACTCACTGTTTTTGTTTTACTATTTTCCTCTTTTCTGTAAAATATAAAGTATTTTATCATCTCTAACAATACATTAGGATTTATAATGTAAAAAATGTTGTTTATGGTTTTGATTTTTCCATTTATTTTTTCTTTAACTTTCCAGTAGTATTTTGGTAGATAAAAGTTTTCTTTAAACCAGTTTGGCATTGTTGGAGTGTATAACTGCTCTTCACCATAAGATATTGCAAATTGAACAAATCTAAATAAATTTGGGCTATATTTTTCATATCTTCTTATTTGATTAATTCCCTCTAAGTGAGAGTTAATTTTCATTGTAGGTTTTGCCTCTATAATTACAATAGGAATTCCATTAATGAATAAAGTTATATCAGGTCTTGAATTTTTTGGATTTCCTTTAAATTCTGCTTCACATAAATAGAAAAATGTGTTTTTTTCTATATTTTTATAGTCAATAAGTTTAAATTTTCTTTTTTCACTTTTTTTAACTACAACCTCAACTCCATATTTTAAGTAATCCAAAATTTTTATTTCATCTGCATTATTAAGTTCATTTTTTATATAGTCAATAACTTCTCTAACTTCCTTTGGAGTTAAATCACTTAGTAGGGCTTTATTTATTTCTTTAAATTTTTCCTCAAAAAAGTTTGGTAGATAATAGTCAGGAATTAGTTGATACTCCTTAAAGTTAATGTATTTCTTTCCATCTTCCCATCCAATTTTTTGGAGGTTTTCTTTTATATTCTCAACATCTAAATCTTCCTTCCTTATCATAATAATCCCCACTTTGTTTTATTCTTAAAGAGTTATATTTACTCCCCCACTTTTTTTAATCTTTTTATTTCTTGAGTATTTTATGCTTTTTCATAGTTTTATCCTAACTTTACCAGTTAAAAGATTGTCCATAAAGTATTTTTTTATCTTTTCTAGTTTTTCTTTTTTCTCTTTTTTTAATTGTATAACTTTGTCTATTTTACTTAATATTTCAACAATTTTTTGTTGTTCTTCAATTGGTGGGAGTGGAAGTTTTATATTTTTCATATCTTTTTGGTTGAGTTTTCCTCTTGTTGAGCCTACAATATAGGGGGTTAAATCTAAGAAATTTAAAATATACATTAAAAATCTATTATATGCTATTCCATTTAATGCTTTTAGAACATGAGCATGATTATTTACCCAAAATTTACCATTCATTATATATGCCGAATTTTCGAATTTACCCCAATATCCTCCATCTTCCGCAAGAAGAATATATTCACCATCAAAAATATAGTTATTAATGTAATCTAAAATTCCATTAGCCCCACAATAAGGATATGGACCTTTCATTTTTTCTCTTTCTTGTTCATTTAATGGAACTCTTTTATTATCATAAATTTCAACAATCTTCCCCAACCTAACAACCTCCCAATCCTCGGGAACTTCCCCAATCTCTGAATTTTTAAACTTTGTTTCTTTATAGAAATAAAATTTACCATTTTCAACCTTAATCCTTACTTTTCCATTAAGTAAAATATTCATTAAGCCCTTTTTTAACTTTTCAAATTTTTCAATACTCTCATCAACTTTTTGAATTGCTTTATCTGTATTACTTAAAACTTCTGCAATTTTTTTCTGTTCTTCGAGGGGTGGGAGTGGAATAAATGTAGTATTTAATTCACTTCTCTTGAAATGTTTCATCGTGGAGCCGTGAACCCTATTTTTTAATTGCTCTATTGCTAAAAACAAAGTATAATAAAGAAAAAGCCTATCAACATTATTCTTTGGCACAACTTTAAATATATGTTGATTTAAAACTGCTCTACCCCTATTCCAAATATAAACTCCTATGCTTGCAGACCAAGAAAATAATATATCCCCATTTTCTACAATATACTTATTATCAATTACTCCATCAAAATAGTTAAATTCAGCTTTTGGATCGTTAAGATTTTGGATCCGAATTATTGGAAGTCCTTTATCTTTCCAATCTTTGGGGCTAAATGCATACCCATTAATATATTCTGCAACATCAATAAGCCTAACAACCCCCCAATCCTCTGGCACTTCTCCAATTTCTGAATTTTTAAATCTTGTTTCTTTATAAAATTCCATAAAAATCCCTCCAAAAAAATTAAATTAAAAAATTTAATTATAGATTTTTAAAATCTCCTCAACATATCCCATAACTTCATTAACAGCCTCTTTTTCCTCTTTCTCAATATCTTTTAATTCTTTAAACACCTCTTCAATGTCTATCTCTTCTTCTTCAATCTTAGGGAATACATATAAACTTACATTTAAATTGTAATCATTCTTCCTAATTTCTTCTAAATCAACAACCCTACTAAATCCTTCAACATCCTCCCAATTTTCATAAACTTCAACAATTTTATCAATATTCTCCTCACCTAATCTATTCAATCTCCTAACATCTGGATGCTTTTCAAACTCCAAAGATGCATTTATAAATAAAATCTTTCCCTTTCTTTCTTCTGGCTTATTTTTGTTTAGAATCATTACAATTCCTGGAGCAGTAACATTATAAAACAACTTTTCAGGTAATAGAATAATTGCCTCAATTAAATCTTTATCAACAATTTCCTTCCTTATCTTTTTCTCTTTTCCCCCTCTAAATAATGCCCCATTATCTAAAACAATTCCTGCCTTTTTCCTTGCAAAATATATCATCAATTGAACCCAAGCCCAATCTGCTGATTGTTTAGGAGGGTAGCCACCTCTAACAAAGGTATTATAAATCTTTCTAACCTCCGGATTTTCCTTTAACACATTCTCATTATAGCCGTCTAAATTCCATGGAGGGTTAGCAATAGTATAATCAACCTCTCCAAACTTTGGGTTTTTTAAACTATCCCCCACATAAATCTCGTAGCCTTCACTATCAATCCCATGTAATATCAAATTCAACTTTGCCAAAATTGCCATAATTTCATTTCTCTCTTGCCCATAGAGATAAACCTCACCTCCATAATTATCTTTAACATATCTATAAGATTCAATTAACATAGTTCCACTACCACAGGCAGGGTCTAAAACCTCAGCATCTTCCTCAATATCCAACAAATTCACTATCAACCTAACTACCTCAACTGGTGTATAAACCTCCCCCTCTTTACACTTTTGAGGAGCAAAATACGATAATATCCATTGATATGCATCTCCAATAGCATCATAGTCAATCTCTGAAAAGTCCATCTCATTATATACTCTAACCAACTCCTCCAAAATATGCATATTGTCCTCATTAATAAACCCAATAAGTCCCAAAACCTCAACTAACTTAGATAAATCTTTAAGGTTATCGTTAAGATTTGCTATCTTGTATAATGCATTTGCTAATTCCATTATTGTTTCCCTGCTTTTTACAACTTCATGCCAAACATACAATTTTCCTTCATCTTCATCATAGAGCTTTAAATAACTCCTATTTGACATTAGATAAGCCTGCGTTTTAGAGTATCCATCTTTAACAAATTTTTCAACTAATGAAAGATATTTATCACTGACTGCCTTGTAAAATAAAAATACTAATAATACTTTATAATCTACACTTGTTCTAATTAAATCTGCACAATATTTCAAATTTCTAATTAAATCATCTTTTGTTGGTTTCTTTGCTGACTTAATAAACTGATATAATCTTTTTCTTCTATCTTTAGGGTCTTTCTTTGCAATAACTATCCCTTTTCTTTTCAATATGGATAAAAGTTCTTTTGTATTCTCTGCTTCTATCCCAGCTTCTTTTAAAACTTTATCTGCTTCTTCTAAGGTAAATGGTTCATATTTAAATTTATTAAACAATATACTTCCTCTTTTTTTAACCCAATTATCTAAATCTACGAATTCTAAAAGCATTATTATCACCAACAATTAGGTAGATTAAATTAAATGTATCTACCTGTTATGTTTTCTCCTATATAAACCTTACGATTAATAAAATTAAAGTTATATAATTTAAAATTCTTATTTATAGTAGAAGGTCAAAGGTTGAGAATATGATATGCCTTCCAGTTGTTGAAAATAATATAAATGAAGCAATAAAAAAAGCAGAGGAATATCTAAAAATTGCTGATTTAGTAGAGTTTAGAATAGATTTTATGGAAAATGTTAATGAAAAAGATATAAAAAAACTCGCTAAATATCCTTGCATAATAACAGTTAGACCAGACTGGGAAGGTGGATATTGGAAAGAAGATAATGAAAAAAGATTAATGTTGATAAAAAAAGCGATAGAATGCAATGCTAAATATGTTGATATTGAATTGAGAGAGCAAAAAAATAAAGAAATTGTAAATTTTAGAGATGAAATAAATTCAAAAACGAAAATAATTGTTTCATATCACGATTTTGATAAAACTCCCTCCAAAGATAGATTAATCAATATTGTAGAGGAATCTTTAAAAATTGGAGATATAGCGAAGTTCGCAACAATGGCAAATAACAAAGATGATATTTTGAATATTTTAGAGGTTATAAATAAATATTCTGGAAGAGTTATAGGTATTGGAATGGGAGAAAAAGGAAAGATAACGAGAATATTAGGGGTTTATTTTGGTTCAATACTCACTTTTGCATCCTATAAAGGAAAGAGTTCAGCACCAGGGCAAATAGATATTTTTACATTAAAAAAGATTTGGGAGTTAATGGATTTAAAATAATCTTAAATTTTATTTTAAATTATAAATTTCTTTTAACATTATTTCAGCCAATTTTTTATGTTCTAAACCACCAACTTTTTTAATTATTGAAAAATATTTATTTAAATCATTTATAAATTCCTTTTTATCTTTCTCATTTAATTTTACATTTTTATTTGTTAATCTTGAATATATAACAGCCATCTCTACTAATAAACCATCAGCCCTATTGTAAGGTTTTGGAAGATTGTTTAAATAAACTCTATCTATCTCCTCTCCCTCTACTATCATCATCTTACTTTTGCCAAAAATATCATTTTTTTCAATAAACTTTCTACTAATTACTTTACAAAAAATTACATAGTATGAATTTTTTAGATAAGGGATTTTACTTTTGATTTTATTATTGTAATATAAATAGTCATCTTCATCTTCTAAAACTGCCTTAACTAACTCAATAGGATGAACAACATTAACTGAAAAGTAATTCTCAGTTAGAAGATTATAGTATGTATGAGAACCATAAAAAAGATGCATAATAATTTTATTATCTTTAAAATAAATTCCAATAGGGGCTTTATTATCTTTATCATCTTTTTTTGTGGCAATTACTACCTCATATATCATAAATATCACAGTAATCTTACTTTTATACTCTCTAAGTCTCCTCCTCTTTTATAAGATAAATTTATTTTTACAATTCCTTTATCTGCATTTTTATTTAGTGGAATTACTAATGGAGGATTTAACATTGGTGTCTGTCCTGCTATATTTTCAGAATCTAATATTGTATAAGTTCTTAACTTTATCCCCAAATTTTTACAGTTTTTCTCTAAATTTAATTTTAAAGTGTAATTTACCTTTAAAGAATTTATTTTATAAAAATCTACTTCCTCATAAACAACTTCTTTAGAAACTTCTTCTGATTCAATTTCTTCATCATAATAAATGTGAGTCATTTTAGATTCTACAAGTTGTATAGTATTGATAACCTTATTAGGAATTATTTTTCCATCTTTTTTTAATAAATCTCTCTCAATAATTGAGTTTATAACTTTAACTTGTGGTTCAGTGATTAAGGCAGTGTCTAAAAGTTCTGCAATAACTACATCTGTCTTTTCATTAAAGTTGTAAGTTATTGCATCTCCCTCAATAATATCTATATTTTCAAATTTATTGATAGATATATTTTCTCTTGCATAATCATAAGTAAAGGGGTCGAGTTCAATAGCATAAACCTTTCGAGCCTTTCTTGCCGCTATCATTGCCAGTATTCCACTACCTGTTCCTAAATCAAAAACAACATCATCTGAATCAACTGCCTTTTCTATAACTTTTTTAAAAATAGATAATCTTTCATAATCAGTTATTAGTGAATAGTGCCATTGAGGAACTTTTAATTTTAACTTCATAGGAGAACCCTCTTATTTAAAAGATTTATTTAACCCTTATTACATCTAAATTCATTGGAACATAGGTTTGTTTTTTAAATAATCTTCTAACAGTATCTGCAAAATCTAAACACTTTCTTTCTTCTCCATGAACCATAATAACCTTTTCTGGAGATGGTTTTACTTTTCTAATGTATTTAATTAACTGCTTCCTATCACAATGACCAGAGAATCCTTCAATAGTATAAACTTGTAAATTTATTGGAATTGATTTTGTTTTACCATTTCTTGTAACTATAGGAATTTCCTTCCAACCTCTCTGAACTTTTCTACCTAAAGTTCCTTCTGCTTGATAACCTACAAATATTATTGCATTTTTCTCGTCAGGAGCTAAGTTTTTTAGATATTCAACACTTGGTCCTCCTGTTAGCATTCCAGAAGTGGCTAATATTATACAAGGTTCGTCACTATCAATAATTCTCCTTCTTTCATTAGTACTTCCTACTTTTTTAAAAACTTCTGATAAGAATGGGTTATCCCCCTCGTGGAATATTTTTTGCCTCATCTCTTTTGATAAATATTCAGGATATGCTGTATGTATAGCAGTTGCCTCCCAGATCATTCCATCTAAATACACAGGAGCATTAAAAATTCCTTGATTGTATCCTTCTTCTAAAACTAACATCAATTCCTGAGCCCTACCTACACCAAAAACAGGAATTAATACCTTTCCTCCTTTGTCTGTTACTTCACTAACAACTTTTAACAACTCTCTTTCAGCAACTTCCCTCTCTGGAAGAACATCATCATATGCCCCATAAGTAGATTCTATAATTAATGTCTCTAATCTTGGAAATTGACAAACTGCTGGTTCTAACAACCTTGAAGTCTCAAACTTAATATCTCCAGTATATGCTAAATTATACAACCCCTCTCCAAAATGCAAATGAGCTATGGCTGAACCTAAAACATGCCCTGCATTATGTAAAGTTAGTTTTATTGTAGGGCTAATATCTGTTGTAACACCATAATCAATTGGAATAGTATGCTTAACGCATGTTTTTATGTCCTTAGATGTATAAGGAACATCTTTACCTTCTTTTTTAGCTATTTCTAAATAATCTTTTTGTAATAAAGTCATTAAGTCTCTTGTAGGCCTTGTACAATATACTGGACCGTCATAACCGTATCTAAATAATCCTGGAACAAAGCCACAATGGTCTAAATGGGCATGAGTAACTATAACAGCGTCTAAATCTTCAATTGAAAATTCTGGAGCATCAAAATAAGGAAATGCTTTATCTTCACAGGCAACATTAATTCCACAGTCAATTAATACTCTCGTATCTGGTGTTTGAACATATAGACAAGATCGTCCAACCTCTCTCGCTCCACCTAAAAAAGAAACTCTTATCCAGTAATCTCCTCTAACAATGACATCTCTATGAATCCTTCTTCCAATTCTTCTTAAAATTTCTTTAATTTCATCCCTTTCTCTATATAATGTTGCTCTAATTGCTTTAATTGTTTCAGATTGAATTGGTGGAGTTCTTACGGGTTTAGGAGCCCATCTTATTGCTTTTTTAATCATTTCTAATGTTTTACCTTCTTTACCTATAACTAATCCAGGTTTTTTTGATTCTATTATAACCTCTCCAGTGTTTGCATCAAAAACAAAGTTTGTTATTTCCGCCTCTTCGGGAACTATTTCTAAAATTTTCTTTTTGGCAATTTCTGGTTCCACTAAAACAGATGGATCTGGTCTAATTGAAATTCTTTTTCTTAAATCCTTAGCGAGATTTTTTATAATTTCATTCGTAAAGATTTCTGGATTTTTTACATAAATAACTACTTCAGGTCCCTCAAATTGAACATCGACTATTTTTGCGCCTTTTGGAGATTTTTTTATTATTTCTTTTTTTATATTTTCTAAAATTTCTTCTGCTGGCAAAATAATCCTCCTCCTAAAATTTTAAAACTTTTAAATTAATTTAAAACAAAAATGATAAAAAATTAAATTTTAGATTACATAAAAGACTCTAAAATTAAAATATATAAAAATAGAATTAAAATTAAATTTTATTTACTTTTTTTTCTACTTCTTTTTGTAGATTTTTTAGATTTTGTTTGTATTTTTTTTAAAATTTTTTCAACTTCGTCATCTTCCAATATTTTTACACCCTCTTTCGTTATTACAGCTAATGATATTCCATTACCTGAATAAGCATCTCTCTCCATAGCAGATTTTAATGCTTTTACTGCTAATTTTAATCCATCTTCAACAGACATATCTTTTTCATATTCTGCCTCTAAAACTCCATAAGCAATAGGAGAACCTGAACCTGTGGCAATAAAATTAGTTTCTTCATTCATCCCTCCTAATGGATCTAATGAAAATAATTTAGGCCCATCAGTCAAATCATAGCCTCCAATAATTATTTGTGTTAAAAAAGGGAAGTATCTACTTGAATGTAGTATATTACTTAATAATGTAGCACACGCTAATGGAGAAATATATTTGCCTGTTCTCATTTTATATAATCTTGCTTCAGCTGATAACATTCTAACTATTGCCTGTGCATCTCCAACACTACCAGCAATTGTTATTGCAATATAATCATCTATTTTATATAATTTTTTAGCATTTTTATCCGCTACTAAATTACCCATAGATGCTCTTTTGTCAGTTGCCAATATTACAGCATCATCACAAATTAAACCAACAGTAGTCGTTCCTTTTAAAGGTTCCATTTTTTCACCTTAAATATTAATAATTAATTAACATTAATTATTCTATTAAAAGTAAATATATTATATAATAAGTATTTAAAATAAAAATAAATTAATAAGTTTTAGCTATTGCAATATACTTATTTCCTTTATATTCAGTTTCTCCTAAAATAGTTGCTTCCACCTTTTCTTCAAGTTTTTCATTATAAATTTCTTCATTAAATGGGATTAATATTATTCCTTTTCTTTGAGAAAGTATTTCTTTAATTTTATCAGTATCTAAACTATCCATAATTGTTATAAAGTTTTCAAATTTTTTCCAAGATATATTTTTAATGTTTTCCATAATATTATTTAAAGTTTTTTCTATAACATTTTCTAATTGTGACTCATCTACTTGGAACTTCTCCATAGTATCTCTTCTAAATAGAGTTATTTTTTTATTTTCAATATCTTTTGGGCCTATTTCAATTCTCAAAGGCACTCCCTTTATTTCCCAATCATTAAACTTTCTTCCAGGTCTTATATCTCTGTCATCAATATAAACTCTATACTTATCTTTTAATCTTTTATAAATCTCTTCTGCCTTATTTAAAACTAAATCTTCCTGTCCTTTAAAGATTAATGGGACTATAACTATTTGTATTGGTGCTACTATTGGGGGTAGAATTAATCCTTTTTCATCTCCGTGTATTGCTATAATTGAAGCAATAACTCTATCTGAAATACCATAGCAGGTTTGATAAGCATAATCCTTATCTCCTGTTGGAGTTTCAAATATAATTTCAAAAGTCCTTGAAAAATTCTGCCCTAAATTATGAACTGTTGCTATTTGCATCGCTCTACCGTCTGGGAATATAGTATCGAAGGCAACTGTATATTCTGCCCCTGGAAATTTGTCCCATTCTGGTCTCTTTGAAATTAAGTATGGAATTCCTAAGGTGTCAAAGAATTTTTTATAAATTGATATTGCTTCTTTAATTTGATTCTCTGCCTCTTCTTTTGTAGAATGTGCTGTATGTGCCTCTTTAAAAGTCATTATTTCTCTCAATCTAATTAAAGGCCTTGTGTGCTTTGTTTCATATCTAAAAGTATTGACAATTTGATAAATTTTTATAGGTAAGTCAGTATGAACCTTTACCCAAAGTTTCATCATATAGTATATTGCAGTTTCAGATGTAGGTCTTAATGCTAATTTAACATCTAATGGATTCTTTCCTCCATGAGTTACCCAATAAACCTCATCTTCAAATCCTTTTATATGCTCTCCTTCTTTAGCCAATAGATTTTCTGGAATTAACAATGGGAATAAAACTTCCTCATGCCCACTTTTATCTAACAAATCCCTAATTATTTCAAATGTATATTTTCTGATTTTAAATCCATAAGGTAGATAAATTCCACATCCTTTTATTGGATATCTAACATCATAAATTCCTGCCTTTTCCAGTATTTCAGAATACCACTCCGAAAATTCCAAACTATCACCCATTTTAATAAAAATTTTTTTGCTTTTTTAAAAAAAGACAATAAATAATGGCTTACAATATTAAACAAAAATGAACTTAAAATTTAAGATTTATGTAAAATTTTAAAAATATTTGTTAGGTTTTTAGTTTAACAATTTATAAAACATTACATAAACTAATATAAATAATTAAAGTTAATAAAAATTCTAAACTTAAATTTTACTTATTGAACATCTCTTGTTTTTCTTCTTTAGTTAATAATGGAACAATTTCTTCTGGCTTTCCTACTTTGATTAATTTACCATTTCTCATTAACCCGGCTCTATCACAAACATTTAATACGAAATCCATATCGTGAGAAACTATAATATATGTTTGCTCTAACTCAATTCTTGATTTTAAGATGGATTCTGCAACTATATTTCTTGTTATAGGGTCCATAGTTCCTGTTGGCTCATCTAATATAACAACTCTTGGCTCCTTTATTAAAACTTGCGCTAAAGCACATCTATGCCTTTCTCCAACACTCAATTCATTAGGATACTTATCTAAGATTTCCTCAGCCTCCTCTTCACTAAATCCAACTGAAGTTAAAGTATAAACTGCCTTCATTCTTGCAAATTCGTCTGGTAGTTCTAAACCTATTGCCTCTGTTAAGTTCTCCAATATAGTTCTATGAGGATACAATGCATACTCTTGGAATAATATTCCAATATATCTCTTAGCTCTACCTCTTCCATTTAATCCGGGCTTTGTCATATCTACCCATTCATCTCCTACTCTAAACCAATACTTTCCTTTTGATGGTGGAAGAACTCCTGCAATAATTTTTGCCAATGTTGTTTTTCCAGCCCCACTTGTCCCAACTATTCCAAATATTTCGTTTTCTCTTATATTGAGTGTTACATCATCTACAGCTTTAATAACACCTCTTTCAACTGAACAGTAGTGTTTAGATATATGCTCCAATTTTATAATATCTTCTTTAATTTCTATTTCAACTTTTGGTTTTTGGAACTCTTTTACAGATTCCATAAATTTATTATAAACTTCCTCTGATGTACCTTCCATTATAATTTCTCCTTTATCTAACCAAATAGCCCTCTCTGTTAATTCAGCAATAACTTCTGGCCAGTGTGAAGTTAAAATTAAACTTATATTGTTATTTATAACTAAATCTTTTAATGCCTTATGAACTAACTTAGCAGTTTGAGGGTCTAATGTTCCTGTTGGTTCGTCTGCTAAAAATATAAATGGCTCTTTTGCTATTTGCCTTGCTAAAACTACTCTCTGCTTCTCTCCACCACTTAAATCTCTTGCAATGTGAGTAATTCTATGCTCTAACTTAACCATCTTAATTAATTCTAACGCCTTATTTATAGCCTCTTTTCCTTCATAACCTGCCTGATACAAAGCTTCCAAAATATTCTCAATAACTGTTTTCTCTCCATATAAGGCAAATGTTCTTTGAAGCATTATAGCAATTTTCTTTTTTAAATTATATGTGTATTTTTTATCATTCCAAAAATCTACATCTATCTTTTTTAGAGTGTTTCCACACTTTTTACATGGAGAACCTGCCTTCGAAGGAACATCTACATATCCACACTTTTCACAGTATGAGACATGATAAATAATATTTCCCTCAGTAGGCTCATAACCTTCCATACCTCTTAACATATGTAATAAAACTGATTTTCCTGCTCCACTTCTTCCTAATATACCTAAGGATTCTCCTTCCTCCAATTTAAATGAAATATTTTTTAAAACTACCTTATCTCCAAACTTTTTTGTTACATTATTTACTTCCAATAGTATCATAACTACTCACCATTCATATTGTTTATATTCCTACAATGTTTTTTTATTCCAAATCTATTTCTCATACAAAAACCACATTCTCTAATTTTGTAAAAACCACCTTCAATAATTATGATTTTTCCATTTATCAATGCATCAGATATCTTTTTCCTACCTTCTTTTAATAAACTCCACAATACTCTTCTTGAAATACCCATTAACTTTGCCGCCTCTTCCTGAGTAAAGTCCATATAATCAACTAACCTAATAGCCTCTAATTCATCTACTGTTAATACAACTTTATCTAAATGTCCAAAAGGTACTCCATGAGGTTTAAATATTCTAAACTTAGGTTCCTCAGATATAAATCTTGGTATCTTTGGTCTTCCTCTTCTACCCATATCATCTCCTCATTTAAGGCATATTTACAATAATTCCCTCTATTGGGATTTCAATTATAGTGTATTTACAATCAGCAAGTTTTTCGTCTATAATTTTTTCTAACTCCATAAGTTTGCTTTCACTAACAACAGTACCAATTAAGATAGCATTTTGTGCTAAATCGCTAACAGCCTTTATAGCCATTTCAGGATCTTCATCTAACAAAAATCCGTGCCAATCCTGAGGAGACATCCCTTTATAATCATATAAAAAAAATCCTGTTATTCCTCCCTCTGATAATGCATTTATTGCCTTCCCAACATTTTCACTTTCGACGAATAAATACAGTAAAATTTTCATTCTTTCACCTTTAAACCTTATGAACCTTAACTTTTAATATTGGGATTTTAATTAATGTCCATTTATCATTTAACATTTTTTCTTTTAGTAATTCCTCTATTTTTTTAGATTTCTCTTCTTTAACAACTGTTCCTATAATAACAGCTTTATCAGATTCTTTATTTATAATTTCATAAACTTTATTAATATCTTCTAAATCCTCCTTTTTTAGAGTTTTAAACTTATCTGCTGATATACCCCTATATTTATGCAAAAAGAATCCAGAAATTTTAGCCATGGTCATAATATTTATAGCCTTATTAATATTCTTTTCTTCAATAAACAGTTTTAATAATACTCTTTTTGACATATTATCCCCCTATGTGGAAAAGTTAAAAATTAATTTTAAAAAATAAAATATAAAGTTTTTCATTTAAATTTTATGTTATCATATATCCATTACTTTATACATTTATGGATATTAGGTTTTCTAATCTCTATTAATTTCTATTAGTATTTTTGGGATATCTGATATTCTTTTTGCCACATAAGCCCCTGCTTCTTTTAAGGCTTTCATTTTACTCTCAGCAGTTCCCTTTCCTTTTTCAATTATTGCCCCTGCATGCCCCATTCTTTTACCTTCTGGAGCAGACTGTCCTGCAATATATCCTATAACTGGCTTTTTCATCTTTTTTATAAACTTACTTGCCTCTTCCTCAGCACCTCCTCCAATTTCTCCAATTAATACAACAGCCTCAGTTTCATCATCCTCTTCAAATAGCTCTAAAATTTCTTTATATCTTAACCCAGTTATCGGATCTCCGCCAATTCCTACACATGTTGATACTCCTAAACCTGCCTTTTTTATTTGATGTGCAATCTCATAAGTTAAAGTTCCACTTCTTGAAACTATTCCTATATTACCAACATTTAAAACTTCCATTGGTATAATTCCAAGTTTTCCTACTTTTGGAGAGGCTATTCCTGGTGTATTAGGACCAATAATTTTAACTCCTAAATCTTCTGCATAATTTACGAATTCCATTGTATCCTGAATAGGAATATGCTCAGTTATAACGACAATTAAATCCAATCCTGCATCTATTGCTTCAAAAACAGCATCCTTAGCAAATGGTGCTGGAACAAAAATTACCGATGCATTAGCATCTGTTTCTTTAACTGCCTCTTTAACAGTATCAAAAACTGGAACTCCATGAACATTCATTCCTCCCTTTCCTGGAGTAACTCCACCAACAATTTTTGTTCCACATTCTAACATTTTTTTTGTATGAAAACTTCCCTGTTTTCCAGTTATTCCTTGAACTATTGCTCTTGTATTTTCGTCTAATAAAATCATAATTTACACCTTTGATAAGTTATATAGATTTTAATATAAACAATAAAGAAGTAAAATCTGATATATAAAAGAAACTAAAATACTATTTTTAATAAAAATTCATCGTTATATTTAAAACCTATAAACCGTAAAGTTTAAATATTCCCTTATAATTTTTTATATGTGTTGTTAATGAGGGGGTGTGGTGTAGCCAGGTCTATCATCGGGGACTCCAGATGCCTATAGGGCACTGGACCATGGCAGGAGAAATCCCTGGACCTGGGTTCAAATCCCAGCACCCCCACCATTTTTAATTTTTAAATTAAATTTGTTTTTATTTTTAAAATATTAATCAATAAATTTGGATATATTTATGAAAATAAATTCGATAGGTGTCGAAATTGGAAGAACTTGAAATTGTTTTACAAAATATTAATATATTAAAAAATTTTTATATTGAAGATGAATGGAAACAAAAAATGAATTTATTAGTACATAAAATAATTAATGCAAAAAAAATTTTTGTATTTGGGGTAGGAAGAAGTGGATATGTAGGAAGATCCTTTGCTATGAGATTGATGCATCTTGGCTTTAACTCTTATTTTGTTGGAGATACAACAACGCCATCTTACGAAAAGGATGATTTATTAATTTTAATAACAGGTAGTGGAAAGACAGAGAGTGTTTTAATTGTAGCTAAAAAGGCTAAAAAGATAAATAATAATATTGTTGCTATTGTTTGTGAGAGTGGCTCTATAATAAAGTTGGTAGATTTAACCATACAATTACCTATTAAAAAATCAAATTACTTACCAATGGGAACAGCATTTGAAGAAATGGCATTAATATTCTTAGATTTAGTTATTGCCGAAATTATGAAAAAATTAAACTTAGATGAAAGCGAAATAATAAAGAGACATTGTAATCTATTATAAATTATAAGATATATATATCATCATTACGGACTATTTTTAATGTTAATATTTTGTGAATAGGTGAAAATATGAAATTTGGATGGGTTAGAGTTACAGGAGATAATTGGGAAGATAAGAAAGAAATTGTAAAAATGGCTTTGGAGTCATCAATTCCCGTAATTGTTGCTGAGCCAGAAGATATTGAAAAAATTAAAGAATTGGGTAATATTAAAGTTGCTTCAAATTCTTTGGATGCTGACATCGTTTTAATAAATAAAGATGACAACTTAGAATTTTTAAAAGAGGCAAAAAATTTAGGGAAAGAAACTGCTATATACATTCCTATAGAGTCAAAAGAAGATGAAGAATTTGCTTCAGAAGTTGCAAGATATGGCTTTGTTGATAATATTATATTAGAGGGTAGAGATTGGACTATAATTCCATTAGAAAACTTAATAGCAGATTTATTTAATAGAGATGTAAAGATTATTGCAAGTGTTGATTCAGTTGATGAGGCAAAAGTTGCCTATGAGATTTTAGAAAAAGGGACGGATGGAGTTCTATTCAATCTAAAAAACATTGAAGATATAAAAGAATTATCAAAACTAATTGAAGATATGAATAAAGAGAAAGTAAAATTAGATGTAGCAACTATTACAAAAGTAGAACCAATAGGTAGTGGAGATAGGGTTTGTATTGATACCTGTTCTTTAATGAACATTGGGGAGGGAATGTTAATTGGTTCATATTCAAGAGGTTTATTCTTAGTGCATTCTGAAACTGTGGAAAATCCTTATGTATCTACAAGACCTTTCAGAGTTAATGCAGGACCTGTTCATGCCTATATATTATGCCCAGGAAATAAAACAAAATATTTAAGTGAATTAAAGGCAGGAGATAAGGTTTTAATAGTTGATAAGGATGGTAACGCAAGAGAGGCAATAGTTGGCAGAGTTAAAATTGAAAGAAGACCCTTAATATTAATTGAGGCAGAGTATAAAGGAGATATAATTAGAACAATATTACAAAACGCTGAAACTATAAGATTGGTGAATGAAAAAGGAGAACCAGTTTCTGTTGTAGATTTAAAACCAGGAGACAAAGTTTTAATAAGACCAGATGAATATGCGAGACATTTTGGGATGGCTATAAAGGAAACAATAATTGAAAAGTGAATAGTAAATAATTGCTATTTTTAAATATAATCTTTTAGATTTATTTTAAAATTTCAATCTTCTATTTTGGTGAAAGTATGGAAATAAAAATAGGAAAGGTTGAGAAAAAATTAACACAAATTATTGAAGAAGAAGGAGCAGTTTATTTAACTTTATTAGACCCAGAAGAGGAAAATATTGAAGAAATATCAGAAAAAATTAAGGATTATGCAGATGCTATAATGGTTGGAGGTAGTATTGGAATAATTGATTTAGATGAGAAAGTGAAAACTATAAAAAAGATAACTAAACTTCCTATACTTTTATTTCCTGGGAATGTAGATGGATTATCAAAGTATGCTGATGCTGTTTTTTATATGAGTTTAATGAATTCAACAAATACTTACTGGGTTGTAACTGCTCCAACTTTAGGGGCGATAACAATTTTAAAATACAAGTTAGAGCCTATTCCTATGGCTTATCTCTGTATAGAGCCAGTAAGAAAAACAGCAGTTGGTTACATTGGGGAAATTAGAGAAATCCCACAGAATAAACCAAATATTACAGCCATGTATTGTTTATCAGCAAAGTTCTTTGGAATGAGATGGGCTTATTTAGAGGCTGGTAGTGGGGCAGAGTATCCAGTGAATAATGAAACAATAGCTTTATCAAAAAAACTATCTAATATCAATATAATAGTTGGTGGAGGAATTAGAAAGCCAGAAATTGCCTATGAAAAAGTTTTAGCAGGAGCTGATGCAATAGTTACTGGTAATCTGTTGGAGAAAAATCCTAATGCTGTTGAGATGATGTATGACGCAATAAAAAGGGCAGGAAAAGAAAAATTAAAAAATAAGGTTAAATAAAAATAATAAGATTAGCGTTTATTCTTCTTTTTAACAACAAAGCCAATATAGGAGGCAAAATTCTTTAAAGAACTTTTATAAATAAACATATCCAATGGAGAGTTTGTAATATTTGCTCCAAAGGTGTATAATATTTCAAAACCTTCTTTTTTTAGGAGTTCCTCAATTTCTTTGAAGTCATAAAATCTTGTTTTTACTTTTATTTTTTCTCCATCAACTACTTTTATTATAGTCCCTTTTCTTTTCTTTAATGATTTTCTTATTTTTTTAAAGTTACCTTTTATAATATTCTTTAATATCCATTTTATATCATAGATATTTGCCACTGTAAATATAAAAACTCCATCATCCTTTAAAACTCTCTTTACCTCTTTAAAAACTTTCTTTATATTACAATGATTTAATGCTCCAAAAAACGATATAACTTTATCAAAACTTTTATTTTTAAAGGGTATAAATTCAGCATTTGCTACAACAACTGGTTTATTAGTTTTTTTATTTGCTATTTTAGCCATTTCTATTGATATATCTAAACCAATTGCTTTATTTAAAATTTTTAATTGCTCCCCAGTTCCACAGCCAATGTCCAAAACAAAATCATTATCCTTAATTTCTTTTTTTATAATTTCCTTTTCCACAATTCTCATATACTTGTTTTTATATAACTTATCATAGTTTTTTGCCAATTTATCATAGTAATCTTTAATTCCCATAAATACCACGAAGTGATAATATGATTACAGTGGCTACTGCTGAATGTTTTACTCATGCAAATATTGGTTTAACCATACACAAAGCTTCATCTGGCTATGAAAATTTTGAATATAAATATTTATTTTCTGATGAAGATTTAAGATTAATAAAAAATGTTAAAGTTTTAGTATCTATGTTTGTTCCATCAATATATGGGGCTGAGAAATTGTTAGATGTAAAACTTCCAGAGCCAGATTATAATTATAAATATGCAAAGGCATACAGCGAAGAGAAAGATTTAGAAGTGGCAAAGTTAATGGCTAACAGTTTAAAGAAAAAATTAAATGCCAATATATGTATTGGAACTACTGCTGGAATTGGAAGAGGGGCTATTTGTATAGTTACAGATTATAATATATATTTATTTACATCTGATGTTTATGCAAACTTATTAACTTTTGAAAATGTTAAAGAAAGGCAAAAAAGTGGAATAGAAAAGGGTATTAAAAAATTTTTAGAAATCTTAAAAAAAGAATATTTTTAATTTTTGCCTTTATATTGAGTTATATAGTATTTTAATATTCCAGCATTCAAAAACCATGTGTTTATTATATCAGCAATTAAGGCTAAAATTAAAACTGTAGCAATGTTTGATAAAATCTCAGCAACTGGAATAAAAAGTTTTACAACTATCAATAAAACTGTCATAGCACTGATTGTAGTTAAAGTCATAGTCAATCCAGTTTTCATAGCATCTTTTACAACCTCATCAAACTCTTTTGATAATCTTTTTAAAACTCTTGTAGTTAGTAATATGTTAGAATCTACACTATAACCAATAACCATTAATAAAGCCGCAATAGTTGCTGATGAAAGTTGTATATTAAATAAACTCATTCCACCTAATGCCATAATTAAATCTGAAAGTGCAGAGAGGATTATAACACCACTTGCCACAAGATTTCTAAATGCAACATAAACAGCTATAGCCATAAATATAAAGGCAAATAAAATTGCCTTAAAACCTTCTTCAAAGAATTTGGAACTTAATATAGCTCCAACAGTTTTTTCAGAATAATTTAATTTCTCTAAACTATTAACATGGAAAAATTCTTTAATTTTTTCTTTGGCTATATTTACTTTATCCTCGCTTACTCTTACAACAATGTAATATCCATCTGCAGATTTTAATATTTCCACTTGAGCAATGTTATGTAAAGAATTTTTTAAAGGAGTTATGTCAATGTTTTTATTTACTTTTATTATAATTTCTGTACCTCCTGTTATATCAATACTTTTAGGAATTCCTTTAAAACTTATTAGCAATATTGATAATATTAAAAGAATTATAGGAATAGCTATAGATATTCTATAATCTTTTACTATCATTTTTTTCAACCTCAATATATTCTAAATAAAAATTTATTTAGCAAAAATTTTTAGTAAATTTTATTAAATAAGGTTTATATAAACAGAGTAGTAGTTTATCTATCAATAATATTTATAATATTAAGGTGATAAATATTAAAACAAAACTTTTGATATCCTTATTTTTATTACTTTTGTTTGCAAATATATGTTTAGGATATATAATTAAAAATACTAATATAGAGTGCATTGTTAATCCGGATAATACTGTAAATGAAACTATTACCTTATTAGTCTATAATGATAAAAATGAGAATCTTAGTAGTATTACTTTTACTATTCCACAAAATGTTAAGAATCTTACGATGTCCTCTTCAAATGGTATCAGTGGATACACTGCATTATACAATGAAGGAGTAACTACCGTTACCATAGAATTTAATAAACCAATACCTCCAAAAAAATCTGCAAATGTAACATTTAAGTTCTTAGTAACTGATGCAGTATGGACAAAAAATAATATAAATCAACTTATAATGAATTTTCCAATCTCTTCAAAGAATGCCACTATAAAAGTTATTTTACCTCCAGGTGCTGTTATTTCTTCATATCAAGGTAATTTATTTGTAACTCCATCAGGTTACAAAATAACAACTGATGGAAAACATCAAATAATTATATGGAATCTTCATTTAAATAAGGAGATAACCTTTACAATAGCCATTAAATATACATTTGTTAAATTTCCTAATCAAAATATTATAGAAAGTGGAAATAATTCTTTTAATAATATTTTCATTTTCTTAACATTGGGATTATTAATATTAGGAGGATTGTTTATTAGAGAAAAAATCTCTAAAAAGAAAATTTTAGAAGATTATGAAAAAATAATTAACAATTTATCTAAAATGTTAAAGAAAAAAGATGATGAAATATCTTATTTAAAGGGAAATATTAAAGAATTAGAAGAAAAATTAGATAAAACATATAAAAATTTATTAAATAAAGATGAAATTATTAATATTTTAAATGAAAAGGTTTCTGAATATAACAGTAAATTAGAAAAACTTATCAACGAAAACAAAAAATATAAAGAAAAAATTGATAGTTTAAATAAATACATACAAAAATTGGAAAGTGAAAATAAAAAATTAAAAGAAAAAGTAGAAGAATTAAATAAGGTTGTAGAAGAATATCAAAATCTAAAAAAAGGAGTTTTATGGGATTTTTTAACTGATGAAGAAAAAATAGTCATTGATTTAATAAAAAAATATGGAAATATTACACAAAAAGAGTTAGTAGAAATTACTGGAATGAGCAAACCAAAAGTTTCGAGAATTGTATCTGAATTAGAAGATAGAAAAATAATAAAAAAAGAAAAAATAGGAAGAATTAATAAATTAACACTTACAGAGGAGAGTAAAAAATTACTATAAAAAACTTCTTGGGGAGATTATGAGAATTCTAATCTCAGTTTGTGGGGAAGGTTTTGGTCATACAACCAGATGTTTAGCTATTGGGGAGAGTTTAAAAGATAGTTATGAAATTGCATATATTGCCTATGGTAAAAGTAAATATTTTATAGAAAAATACAATTTTAAAGTTTTTGAAACTTTTCCAGAGATAAAACTTAAAGGAAAAGATGGAAAATTTGACATAACATCAACAATATTTAACAAAGAATATAGTCCAAAAAAGGCTATTAAAAGAGAATATGAAATTATAAAGGAATACAACCCAGATTTAATAATCTCTGATTGTAAGTATAGCACAGTTGTTGCGGCAAAACTTTTAAAAAAACCCGTTATTTGCATAAGTAATCAAAATTATACCAAATATAAATTAAAGTTAAAGACAGATTTAATAGTTTATCCTACAATGAAGGCATTAAATATGATAAATAGAAGATGTGAAAAATTCATAGTTCCTGATTTTCCTCCACCATATACTGTATGTGAATACAACTTAAAGATTTTAAAAAATATGGAGTTTATTGGACCTTTAATAAGATACGATGTTGAAGATGGAAATGAGGATTATATACTTAGCGTTATTGGAGGATTTGAGTATAGATACAAAATACTTGAAGAACTTGGAAAAATTGCTTTAAAAAATGATTTCAATGTTAAACTTGTTTGTGGTAGTTACACTGTTGCTAAAAAGTTAAAGAATGACTTAAATTTGCCATCTTACAATTATAAAAATGTAGAGATAATTCCTATGACAACAAATATGAAAGATTTAATAAAAAATGCTGAACTTGTTATATCTCATGGAGGTCATTCAACAATAATGGAATCTTTATCTTTTGGAAAACCATTAATAGTTATTCCTGATTTAGATCATCCAGAGCAATGTAACAATGCTAAAAAAGTTAATGAACTATGTTGTGGAATCTCGTTATCATATAAAGAATTGTGTAGATTGGAAGAGGCCATTTTTGATATAAGAAATATGAAGATATATAAAAGAAATGCCTTAAAAATGAAAGAGTTAGCAAAAAAATACAATGGTAAAAAAAATATTAAAAAAATAATAGATGAAATATTAGAAAATAAATCTAAAATAAACAAATACTATTTAACTGATAAAATATCTTACAAAATAATTACAAAATTGAAGTGGAAATTTCCTATAAGATAAAGTTTAACTATATTAGGTGGTCATTGTGATTACTGTCTTATCTGGTGGAACAGGAACTCCAAAGCTATTACAGGGTTTAAAAAGAGTTGTTAATAATGAAAAATTATCTGTTATTGTTAATACTGGTGAAGATACGTGGATAGGAGATTTATATTTATCTCCAGATGTTGATACCGTTCTATATACACTTGCTGATTTAATTAACGAAGATACTTGGTATGGGGTTAAAGGAGATACATTCTATACTCATGAACAACTTAAAAATTTGGGATTTGATGAAGTTTTAAAAATTGGGGACAAAGATAGGGCATTAAAAATGCACAAAACTTATTATATAAGAAGAGGTTATAAACTCTCTGAAATCGTTGATATGGAAAGAGAGGCGTTAAAAATTAAAGCAAAAGTTATTCCTATGACAGACGATAGAGTTGAGACAAAAATTTTGGCCAATGTTGATGGAAAAATAGATTTATTAAAATTTCACGACTTTTGGGTTAAGAGGAAGGGAGATGTTGATGTCTTAGATGTTATTTATGAAAATTGTCTATATGCCAAACCTTGCGAAAAATCTTTAGAATCTTTGGAAAAAAGTGACCTTGTTATTATTGGCCCATCTAATCCAATAACATCCATAGGTCCTATTTTAAGTTTAAAGGGCATTAGAGAAATATTGAAAGATAAAAAAGTTGTTGTTGTCTCTCCTATCGTTGGAAATTCTGCTGTCTCTGGACCAGCGGGAAAGTTGATGAAGGTTAAAGGTTATGAAGTGTCAATTAGAGGAGTTTATGAATTTTATAAGGATATAGTAGATATATTAGTTGTAGATAATACTGACAAAGAATTAGCTAAAGAACTACCTTGTGAAGTTTTAATAACAAATACAATTATGAAAACATTAGAGGACAAAGTTAGATTAGCAAAAAATATTATAGAGTTTAGTGGAAATCTATGAAACCCGTTGCTTTAATAACAACAAAGCCTGGATTTGAGCCAAAATTAAAAGAAGAATTAGAGAAATTACCAATAAAAAAGAAAATATCTTGGACACCATTTAGAGGGATATTAATAGCTTATTCTAATAATCCTTACGAATTTTTAAATTATATTAAAGAAAATAAAGACAATTTAAAATTTTTACTTAGATTAATACCTTTAAAGATAGAATGCCAAACAGATATTGAAGAAATAAAAAAGAATGTATCTTTATTAATAAATGAAAAAAAAGAATTTATAAAAGGCAAATCCTTTGTAGTTAGATGTAATAGAAGAGGGCAACATAATTTTACAAGCGAAGAATTGGAAAATATTATTGGAAAGTATATATTAGACAATTTTAAAAATTTAAAAGTTGATTTAAAAAATTGGGACTTTAAAGTGAATATTGAAATTTTACAAGATAAAACCTATATTTCAATTTTTAACAATGATTTTAATGAATTCGTTATTAAAGAAAATATAGAGAGATTAAAAAAATTAAAAAGATATAATGAACGACCATTAAATAGGTCAGAAAGAAAGATTTTAGAGTTAATGAAAATATATCCAGATATTTTTGAAAATTTAAATTATGTTGTAGATATTGGCTCATCTCCTGGAGGATGGGCAAAAGTTTTATCGAAAAAAGCAAAGATTGTTTATGCAATTGATTCCGGTGAGTTAAAAGTAAATGCTAAAAATATAATTCATATAAAAAAGAAAGCTGAATATGTAGATTTTAAAAAAGAAATTGATAAAAATATTGATTTAATTACCAATGACACTAACTTATATCCCGAGGAATCTATACTACTAACTCTAAAATTTGCAAAATACTTAAAAAAAGATAAATATATAATTCATACATTAAAGGCAAGAAAATATAGAACAATTAAAGAAGATTTAGAAAAAGTTATAAGTATTTTAAATAAATATGATAATATAAAAATATATAGAATAATTAATTTAAAGGCAAATACTAAAAACGAACTCACTATAATTCTTAAAAAAATTTAATATTATTTTTTAATTATATTTTATTTCAAAAATAATAAGAAATTACTTTTTTTAACATATCTAAAAAACTAAAAACATATATTGATATTTTTAAAGAGATATGGGCATATATAAGTTTATATAGAAAAATTTTATGAGCAAAACTTTATTCTCTATTTTTATCGCCTTATTGTTATGGAGGTGAATTTTGTGACTAACAGAATAGAAATAACGCCTACAACAAGACACGAAGGACATGCGAAACTGATTTTAGAAGTTGATGATGAAGGAATTATAAATAAAGCATATTATTTAAATACGACTCCTGTTAGAGGATTTGAAACAATGTTAAAAGGCAAACCAGCAGAGTTTGCTCCAATCGCAGTTATGAGAATCTGTGGGATTTGTCAAACTACTCATGGAATTGCTTCCTGTGAAGCAATAGAAAATGCAATAGACTGTGAAGTTCCTGATGATGGTTTATTGTTAAGGGAATTAGTAGGACTTGGAAATAGATTACATTCTCATCCGTTACACCACTTATTAACAATTGATGACTTTTTAAAGCCAGATGAAACTAATTTAAGAATCGAATTAATAAAATTAATTCAAAGAATGAGAAAAGTTGGACAGTTAGTAGTTGATATTGTAGGTGGAGAAGGGATTCATCCTCCAAACATTGTAATTGGAGGAATGAGAACAAACATAACTGAAAGAGCTAAGTCAAGGTTATACTATGCATTAAGACAGTATGAAAAAGATGCTAATGAATTGTATGAAAAATACACTGAATTAATTGAAAGATACTTAGAAGATGTGGGAATTCCTGATTTAGGGTCTCATGAATACCCATACATTGCCTCTCACACAACATATGGAGATAGATATGCTATAAACTGGGATAGTGTCGTAGAAATTCCTCCTCAAAGATACTATGATGATGAAGAGGCAATACACACTACAACAGTTCAAATTCCTTTATATGAAGGAGTTCCTGCTGAAGGAGGTCCAAGAGCAAGATTGGTTAAATTTGGAAACTTTAGAGCAGGAGGTAGTGCTTTAGACATCAACATAGCAAGAGCTCAAGAAAACCTTGGAGCTGTTTATAGAGCCTTAGAAATTTTAGATGAAGTTAATATATATGGAAAGACAAGAGCTGAGGTTGAATACAAAGATGGTTTTGGAATTGGAGTTCATGAAGCTCCAAGAGCAACAAATACACACATGGCAGAAGTTGGAAAAGATGGAAAAATAAAGAGCTATAGAATCATAGCGGCATCAACTTGGAACTTCCCAATAGTTGAAAAGGCAATTGAGGGTTATCCACATCAATATGCTGAAGTGATAATGAGAGCCTATGACATATGAGCGTCATGTGCTACTCATATAATAGTTAAGGATGAAGAGTCAAAAGAAACCATAGAAGTTAGAAAAATGTTATAAGCCTCGAGGGGAACCCGAAAGGGACCCGAGAGGCTTTTTCTCATATAATAGGGTTTAAAATTAAAATCTTAAAAAATAAAAATGAATGAAACTATGAAATCTGAAATAAAAGATTATGATGATGAATTGTTTGATTTAACACCATCCTATCTAAAAAAAGAAGTTATGGTGTTAGCCTGTGGGAATATATTATTTGCCGATGACGGTTTTAGCGTTCATGTCATTGAAAAATTGAATAAAATCTTAACTGAAAAAGAAAAAGAAAAAATAGCTTTAGTAGATGCCGGAACAGGGGCTCCTCAGCAAGTTTTAACATTGATAGATGAAAATTCAAAGACAAAAAAAATAATTGTTGTTGATGTAATAGACTGGGGATTAAAACCGGGAGAAATAAAAATAATTGAAAAAGATGAGTTGCCAAATCCAAAATATGATAGATTAGATTCTCACAATTGGCCTTTATCTTCTTTATTAAAAGAGGTCGCTGAAAAATATAATATAGAGGTTAATGTTATTGGATGTCAGGCAAAATATATTTCTGAACCAGATGTTTATATTGGGTTAAGTGAGGAAGTTGAAAAGGCTGTTGATAAGGCTGTAAATATAATTCTTAGAGAATTGAGGGGTGATTAATGTGGTTAAAGTTGCTCATATCCAATTGTGTAGTTGTTGTGGATGCTTAGTTTCTTTGACAGACACTTATGAGAAGTTATTAGATGTTTTAAATTCAATTGAGTTAGTTTATTGTCAAACATTGGCAGATGTTAGAGAGATTCCAGAATGTGATATTGCATTAGTTGAAGGTTCTGTATGTTTAGAAGACCATCATAGTTTAGAGATAGCCAAAGAGGTTAGAGAAAAAGCAAAGATTGTTGTTGCCTTAGGAGCTTGTGCTGCTACGGGAGGGGTTACAAGATATAGTAAAGGAAATCAGTTATCTAAACCAGTTCATAGTTCATTTTCTCCATTAACGGAAGTTATTAAAGTAGATTTAGCAATTCCAGGATGTCCTCCATCACCAGAGGCAATTGTTTCAGTAATAAATGCGGCATTAAATGGAGATATGGAATATTTACAACCATTTGCTGAATTAGCAGAAAAAGGAAGTGAAGCATGTGGATGTGATTTATTAATTAAAGTAGTTAATAAATCCCTCTGTATGGGTTGTGGAACCTGTGCCGCAGCATGTCCAACAAGAGCAATAGAAATGATAGATGGAAGACCAAATGTTACTCAGTATTTGTGTATTAAATGTGGAGTTTGTTCAGTACAGTGTCCAAGAATTAGATTTCCAGAGTTAATTGAAAAAATAGAGTAATCATTTCAATCAGTATAAATTTTATAAATAATTTTTGAGGTGGAATAGATGGATCCTTTTGGAACTTATAAGAAAGTAGTTTCAGCAAGAAGTACATTAAAAGAAGTTTTAAAGACATGTCAAGATGGTGGTATAGTTTCAACTGCATTTATTTATGGTTTAGAAAATAATATATTAGATGGAGTTATTGTAGCAGATAATGCTGGAGAATTTAAAGCAATTCCTAAGGTGGCTACAACGCCAGAGGAAGTTTTAGAGGCGGCAGGAACAAAATATACCGTCTGCCCTAATATATCTGTATTGAAAAGTGCTGTTAGAGAATATGGTTGTGAAAAAATTGGAGTTGTAGGAACTCCATGCCAAGTTAGGGCTGTAAGAAAGTTAATAAAGTATCCAATAGGGTTTAGACACATTCCTGATAAAATATCATTAATTATAGGTATTTTCTGTATGGAAAACTTCCCATACAATGGATTAAAGTTAATTGTAGAAGAACACTGTGGCGTTAAGATGGAAGATGTTGTTAAATTAGATATTGGTAAAGGTAAGTTTTGGGTTTATACAAAATGGGGAGAAACAAAAGCAATTAAATTGAAAGAAACCCATCCTTATGAGCAAGTGGCTTGTCATGTATGCACTGACTACACTGCAGAGTTAGCAGATATTTCAACAGGTTCCGTTGGAAGCCCAGATGGATGGAGTACTGTCTTTATAAGAACTGCAAAAGGGGAAGAGATATTTAACAAAATGGTTGAAGATGGATACTTAGAAGTTAAACCAATAGAAGAGGTTAAACCTGGCTTGGGATTAGTTAAAAAATTAGCTCTAACTAAAAAAGAGAAAAATCTGAAAGAGATTGAACATAGAAAAGAACTTGGTTTGCCTGTCCCTTATTAAAAAACATTACTCATATTTTACTGTTAAAACTTTCCTAATTTTCTTAGCCCTCTCTTCTCCTACTCCTTCAACTTCCATTAATTCATCTTCTTTTGCTGTAAATACTCTTTCAACAGTTTTAAAATGTTTTAATAACCTATCAGCTAATGCACCACCAACATCAGGTAAACTCTCAACAATGAACCTTTGTTGTTCTTTTAAACTCATTGTAGTTTTTCCATATCTTATTGTAATTGGTCTTTTTTCTTTCAATTGCTCTTTTTCAGCAATTTTTATTAATAAATCAACGGTTTCATCAACATTTTTTGTAAATAATATTGGTATTCCAAAGTCAAAAATAACTGATAAGATAGCTCCTTTTAAGGCATTTTCATGTATTCTGCTAAAGTTTTCTCCTTCTATAATAAGTAACGGTTTTTCAACTTTTTTAAGATTTTTTAACTGTGAAAATAACCTCTTATCAATTATTGAATTTACAAAATCCTCGGAAGTTTTTCTCTCAACAACAACTCTATCACTTAAAACATAATCTCCAACTTCTAAAGTTTTTAGTTCAACATCAGCATATTTATGTAATAACTTGGCAATATTTTTTTCTCTGACATCCACAATAATCTTAATGGGTTTTTCAATTTTGTCTTCGTCAGTTTCTTCAACCTTACTTTTAGATTTTTCTTCAAACTGCTTAATAAAGTCCAATATTGTTAAAGTCTTTTTTTCTTTCTCTTTGTTCTCTTCTTTACTTTCTATCTCTACTACTTTTTTAGTATCTATTGTTGTTACTGTATCTTTTTCTATTATAGTTTCTTTTTTAGGCTCTTCTATTCTTTTATTCTCCATCTCTAATTTTTTCTGTAATCTTTTGTTCAACAAATAACATATATTTTTTAAGAGTCTTTTCATCTCTTTTTCTTTATACAAAGCACTTCTATAATATGCTTCATCAGATGTTCCTTTAGCTATTAATATATAAGCTCTCCCTCCTTCTCCTCTCATCGCTCTACCTCTTCTTTGAATAAATCTAATTTCTGATGGCACAGGCTCGTAAAAGATAACATAATTTACCGCTGGAATATCTATCCCTTCCTCAGATACGCTTGTAGAAACTAAAACATTTCCTTCTTTTTTAAACTTCTCTATTGCTTCTATTTGCTGTTTTTGAGTCATTCCTTTTCCTTCTTTACTTGCTTGACCAATAAACTTTATCGCCTTAATTCCATTTTGGTGTAAGATATTAACTAATTTCTCAACAGTGTCTCTATACTGCGTGAATATTATAATTCTTTCATCTTCATTTTTTTTCAAAATACTTTTAACCTTTTCAACAACTTTATTCAGTTTTGGATGTTCTACATCTGTCTTTAATAATATATTTACTGCCTTTCTAATTCTTTCGTCATTTACTATTGATTTAGCAGATTTAGTTCTTTGTAAAGACAATTTATTTATATAGTTTAAAAATACACTTTTTCCCTGACTTTCTAATAAATCCTTGGCGTGCATTAACTTTAAAGCCTCTGAACACACTCTTATAAGTTCATATTTAACCTCTTCATCGTAGGCGAATAACTTAGAATTTAGTTCAATGAGTTCAGTTTTTGTTACATTAATAGAATCTATAACTCCAAAATCCTTTAAAAATTTTAATCTATCTTTTAACGCTTCATTTATTAATTTTAACGCTTTTTTAAATTCTTCTGGTAAATCTAATCTTATTGGAATTAATCTAACTTTGGCAATGTATGGCTTTACATCTTCGTCATCCTCAGTTCTAACTTCAACATGCTCTATTCCTAAGTTTTCACAGATTTCCATTAATCTATCAATATCAGCCCCGGGAGAGGCAGTTAATCCTAAAATATGACATTTATCTTTAAATGCCTTAGATACAAATGCATAGGAATGGTCTCCAACTGTGTGATGTGCCTCATCTGCAATTAACAATACAAACTCCTCTATATTAATCCTTTTAGCAATAATGTCATTTTCAATAACTTGAGGAGTGGCAACAAATATTTTACCTTTTTTATATAACTCAACTCTTTTTTTTGGAGGAATTTTTCCAGTTAATGCTATTATTTTATTTTCATCAATGTTTAAGACTTCTTTTAGCCTTCTACAATGTTGCTCTACTAAAGGTCTCGAAGGGGCTAAAATTAAAACTTTACCATCTTTTTTTGTTAAAATACCCACTATGACCAATATAGCAATTGCAGTTTTTCCCAAACCAGTGGGTAAAACGCACAATGTCTTTTTCTTTAAAGCATTTGCCGCTATAATCTGTTGATACAACCTCGCCTCTAATGTTTTTGGTTTTATTAATGGATGCTCTATATACATATCCATCCTACTCTTAGTTTTAAATTTAATATATTATTTTAGTTTATCTAAATTATTTACCCATCTCATAAAAATTTCTCTCGCTCTTTTGAGTTTGGAATTGCTATAATCTAATAAAAACTTTAAGTAATTGTTATCTACAAATATCTTTCCATCTTCTCCTATTGGAGCATCTACTTTATAGGTAGTTAAAATTTCAACAATTATCCTTTTCTTAGATATTGATTTTATTGAAGAACTTTTTAAACCAGAATGTATTGCTAATTCAAGCATTTTTTTTGCTGAATCAATATCTTTTGATGCTATATGTAATATTGGAGAGTTCATAACAAAGATAATATAATTTTTCTCATTGGAAATATTTTTTAGGGAGTTAAACATCTCTTCGTATGTGGCATAGTGATGCCATTTACCTAACCACTTTGAATATATTTTAGGATTCTTATCTTTTGGTATTTCCATAATTCCTACTCTACCTATGCAAGAACTCGTAGTGTAATAATTTTCTAAACTGTTTATTTTTTCAAGTATTGGAATTATATCTTTATCTACTAAGTTCTCCCTAATTGCTAATTCTAAATTTATCAATGTTCTTTTTTTGTCATCTTCAAATCTCATACTCTCACTCAAAGCAAAAAGTTTTTAAACCAATTTTGTTGAAATCAAAAATAAATAATTATTTATTAATAATTTTGGTGTTTATTATGATACCTATGATATTTAAAGAAATGTGCCCTAACTGTAATGGAGAGATTTATAGCGAAAGATTTGAAGTAGGAGTATGTGAAAAATGCTTAAAGGATGAATATGTTAAAGATAACTTAGAATTATGTAAAAAACTTAGAGAAGAAAAAACTTTAAAAAATTTAAAAGATTATTGCAAAATATTAAATGAGTTTAAAGAATTTGAGGAATTTGTAAAAAGTTTGGGCTATGAGTTGTTGAGTATTCAAAGAATGTGGGCTAAGAGAGTTTTAAAAAATAAAAGTTTTTCAATTGTTGCCCCAACTGGTGTGGGGAAGAGTTTCTTTGGAGTATTGATGAGTTTATTCTTAGCAAAAAAAGGAAAAAAATGTTATATAATCTTACCTACAACTTTATTGATAAAACAAACCTATGAAAGAATTATCTCTTTGATAGATAAAAATAATTTAAAAATAAATGTTGTTGCCTATCATTCAGAATTATCTACAAAAGAAAAGAAGGAAGTTAAAGAGAAAATAGACAACAATGATTTCGATATACTGATAACAACTTCAAACTATTTGGCAAAAAATCCTCCAAACACAAAATTTGACTTTATATTTGTGGATGATGTTGATGCATTATTAAAGGCATCTAAAAATGTTGATAGAACTTTAAAATTGTTGGGATTTGACGATGAAATAATTAATGAAGCGTATAAAATAATATACCTAATAAAAATTGGAAAGATAGAAGATGCATTAAAAAAGAGAGAAATATTAAAGAAAAAATTGTCAAAAATAAAATATGGATGTTTAATAATTGCCTCAGCCACTGGAAAGAGTTATGGAGATAGAGTAAAACTTTATAGGGAATTGTTGAATTTTGAAATTGGCTATGGAATGAACAAACTTAGAGATGTTGAAGATATATATGATGAAGAACTTAGTTTAAATAAAATATTAGAATATATAAAAATATTTGGTAGTGGAGGACTTATATTTGTCTCAATAGATTATGGAGTTGAAAAAGCAAAAGAGATTGAAGAATTTTTAATTAAAAATGGTATAAAGGCAAAGTTAATACACTCAAAAGATAAAAAAGGATTTGATGATTTTAGAGAAGGGAAATTAGATGTTTTGATTGGTGTAGCCTCTTACTACGGAGTTTTAGTTAGAGGTTTAGATATGCCCGAAAGGGTTAGATATGCTATATTCTATGGAGTTCCTAAGTTTAAAATCAAGTTAAAAGAATATATTGAGAAATTAAAAGAAAAAGGTGAATTAAAAGAAGATATAGATATTGAAGGGAAAACCTTAGAGGAGATTAAAGAAATAGTTTCTGAAAAATTGAAGATAAAAAATTTCTCTATAAGAGTAGAGGATAATGAGTATTTATTATTAATTCCAGATGTAAAAACATATATTCAAGCATCTGGAAGAACATCAAGAATGACAGAGTTTGGTTTAACTAAAGGAGCAAGTATAGTGTTGGTTGATGAAAAAGATATTTTTGAGTATCTTAACAAGTATATGCTTTTTATGTACGAAAGTGAATTTAAAAAGATAGATGAAATTAACATAGAGGAGTTAATTAAAAAAATTGATGAACTTAGGGAAAAAATTAAAAAAGGAAGAATTACTGGAAAAATTCCTGATTTACTAAAATCTGTTTTAATGGTTGTAGAAAGTCCAAACAAGGCAAGAACTATTGCAAGTTTCTTTGGAAAACCTTCAATTAGGAAGATAAACAATAGAAATGTTTATGAAGTTTGTATAGGAGACATAAATTTAATTATAACTGCTAGTGGAGGACATGTATTTGATTTAGTTACAAAAGAAGGATTTTATGGAGTAAAGATAGAAAACAATGTGTATATTCCTATATATACATCAATTAAAAAAGTTAATGGGGAACAATTTACAGACCAGAAGAATATAGAGGAGTTGTTAAAACAACTATCAAAAAGTGGAGAAAAAGTTAATTTTATGGATTCTAAGGAAAATATAGAGATTATTAGAGAAATAGCCGATGAAGTAGATGCTATATTTATAGCAACAGATATTGATACTGAGGGAGAAAAGATAGGCTATGACATAGCACTTAACAGTATGCCATTTAACAAAAACATATATAGAGTTGGCTTTAACGAAATTACAAAGAGGGCTATTTTAAAGGCAGTAGAATCATTTAAAAAAGGAGAAGAGTTAAAGTTAGATGAAAATAAAGTTAAGGGGCAAGTTGTTAGAAGAATAGAAGATAGGTGGATTGGATTTAGGTTAAGTCAAAAGTTGTGGGAGGTATTTAATAAAAACTATCTATCTGCTGGTAGAGTTCAAACTCCTGTCTTAGGTTGGATTATAGAGAGATACAATGAACATAAAATAAAAGTTCCTTACTTATCATTAAAATTGGAAAATGACATTTACATAGGAAAGGTTTGGGAAAAAGAATTTGATAAAGATGAGGTAGAAGTTGAAGTCAAAATATATGAGAAAGAAATTAACCCATTACCTCCATTTACAACAGATACTTTATTGGAAGAATCTACAAAGAGATTTAATTTAAGTGCAGATGAAGTAATGGCTATTGCCCAAGAATTGTTTGAATTGGGATTGTGTTTAACACCAGACACTTATGTTGTATTGGGAGATGGTAGAATTGAAACAATTGAAGATATTGTTAATATTCAAGAAGGAAATATTTTATCGTTAGATTTAGATGATTTATCAATAAAGAAAGACATTGTCACAAAATTCTGGAAATTGAGATACACTGGAAATCTAAGAAAAATTATATTATCAAATAATTATGAGATAAAAGCAACTCCTGACCACCACTTATTGGTTTTAAGAGATAATCAATTGAGATGGATTTCTGCAAAAGATATTAAAGAAAATGATTACATTGCAATGCCTTTTAACTACAAAGTTGATAGAAAACCAATATCATTATTGAATCTTTTGAAATATTTAGACATTACTGATGTTTTAATAGAGTTTGACGAGAATTCAAGAATATTTGAAAAAATAGAAGAATTTATTAGGAAAAATATCAAAACTAGTACAAAATATAAATATCTTAGAAATAAAAGAGTTCCATTAAAGTATTTGATAAAATGGAACTTTAATTTAGATGAGGTTGAAAAGGAAGCAAAATATATATACAAAAGTGTTGCAGGCACTAAAAAAATTCCATTATTTAAATTAGATGAAAGGTTTTGGTATTTTGTAGGATTAGTTTTAGGTGATGGGTCCATTCAAAATAGCAAAATTAAGATTGCACAAACTCCACTAAAAGATGTTAAAACTATATTGGATGAAACATTTCCATTCTTACATAATTGGATTTCTGGAAATCAAGTAAATATTTCAAATCCAATCATTGCAGAAATTTTAAGAAAATTAGGAACAAGAGAAGGAAAATTAAATGGAATAATATTTTCTCTTCCAGAAAACTATGTTAATGCACTAATTGCTGGTTACTTTGATACTGATGGATGTTTCTCATTACTGTATAACAAAAATGTTAAAAAACATAATTTAAGAATGCTTCTAACTTCAAAAAGAAAAGAAGTTTTAGAAAAGATAGGTATTTACTTAAACTCAATTGGAATATTAAACAGATTGCATAAAGATAAAAATAGAATTTACTCCTTAATAATAAGCAATAAATCATTAGAAACCTTTAAGGAGAAAATTGCCAAATATCTAAGAATTAGAAAAGAAGCATTTGAGAGAGGTTATAATACATATAGGGAAGAACACGGGGAAGGATTTGGATGTGATTTATTACCAGTAAAAGAAATATTTGAAAAATTAACATTCAAAATAGGAAGAAAGTATATACTAAAAGATAGTAAGATATACATTGAAAATTGGTATAAAGAAAAGACAAACAATATTCCAAGAAATAAATTAAAGACAGTTTTAAAATATGTAAATAACTCAGAATATAAAGAGTTTTTAGAAAAAATTGTTGATGGAGAGATATCATTTGTTAGGGTTAAAAATGTAGAAGATATTTTCTATGATGGATATGTTTATGACCTAACCATTAAAAATAACCAAAACTTTATATCAAATGGGGTTATTTCACATAACTGCACATATCATAGAACTTCTTCAACGAGAGTTTCGTTAGATGGAATGAGAGTTGCAAAGGAATATTTAAAACTAAATAATTTAGAGGATTATTTAAAAAATAGAGAGTATTTTATGGAAGGAGCACATGAATGTATAAGACCTACAAAGCCTATGGACACAGAAGAACTTATTGAGTTTTTAAAAGAGAGTAATATAAAATTAACAAAAAATCATATAAAAGTTTATGATTTAATATTTAGAAGATTTATAGCCTCTCAGATGAAAGAGGCAATTGTTGAATATGAAGAGATATATATAAAAGATTTAGATGAAAAAATTGAAGGATACATAGATATAAAGTTTGATGGATGGAGTAGAATCTATAATTTAAAGTTAAAAAAACTTCCAAAAATAGAGAAAAATTACTTAAAAGTGTTAGAAAAGAGTATTAAAAAAGTTCCAAAAGTTCCATTGTATGATGAGGGAGAAGTTATTAAGTTAATGAAAGAGAGAGGAATTGGAAGGCCTTCAACCTATGCCCAAATTATTAAAAAGTTGTTAGATAGAGGATATGTAATTAAAAGCAAAGGTAAAAATAAATTAATCCCTACAAAATTAGGAATTGAAGTTTATAATTATCTAATAAGTCATTATCCTCATCTAATATCAGAGGAGAGAACAAGAGAGTTAGAGGAAATTATGGATAAAATTGAAAATGGCGAAGTAGATTATTTGGAAGTTTTAAGAACTCTATATGAGGAAATTTTAAGCATAAAATAAGAATTATTCTCTATTATTTGTTTTTATTTTTTAGAGTAAGATATATATACTTTAATTAAATAAACTTAACATTGAAGATAGTAAAATAAAGCAATCCTTATTTTAAATAATTCAAATATTTCAATATAAGGTATTGTTATGGTGAGTACTATGAAAAGAGGACAACTATCTCTTGAATTAATTATCTTGATTTTTGCAGTTATTATTGGAGGTGCTATTATTGCTACTCAAACTCTAAACGTGAATCTTGGTATAAGTAATAATAAAAATGAAACTCTTAGTAGGCCCACACTAATTACATTTAAAGAGCCAAATGTATCTTCAAACTTATCATCTTCAATTACTGTATTAATTCCATCTAAAATTATTAATATATCTATAAATACTTCATCCAATATATCTAATAAAACAATACAAAATCAATATAGACACAGAATAACTAATAAAAATCAATATAGATACACAATAACAAACTATAATGGAACCAATATATATCTATCTACTAACCTTGTTAATGCTACACTTAATGGATATGTAATCTTTCAGAATATCTTTGAATATGATCATTCCTATATAAAGTTAAGCAATGGAAAATCTATTAAAATTAATAAAAATGATATAATTAAAATAGTTGTAAATAACGTTTCATCAGGAAAAATTTATATAGATAAAAATGGATGGGTTGATATAAAGGATTTACCTATTAAGGAAATTTACATAAATGGAAATTTAGTTGCTGAAAATACAGAAATTGTAAAAACTAGAAGTATTAAAGCTAATTTATCAAATATAGAGTCAACATTAACATTAGATGTATTTGGTAATCATACATGGATTTATTTAAAGTATAATAATAAAATATTAATCAGTTCTTGGGATTATACTGGAAATATAATAATATACAATATCTATCCAAGTTCTGATACAGGCTTAAACTTACATTTAAAGAAAAATAAACGTGTTTATCTTGAAGGTAAAGCTACTGGGGTAACAATTGAAAATATAACAAAATAATAGTTTAATTATTAAAATTTTATAATTTTATCAAGTATTAGGGGTAGTATATGATAAAACTAACAAAAAAAAGAGGACAAATATCTATTGACCTTATTATGGCTATATTTTTATTATTAATTATTTCATTAATATTATACAATATAGAACTTAGTTATACAACTAGTATGACCAACTCTTTAATTGTGAATAGATTATATGATATAGCCGATACTTTTGAAAATTATGCAATTTTAGCATATACAAAAAATGTTAGTATTAAATTAAAATTAAAACCTATTGGGATATTGGGATACAATTTAACAATAAAAAACAAAACTATAAGTGTATATGGTGACACATATATTTTAATTACTCCTAATAAAAATGGTGTTATTTTAACTGGTGTATTTAAACAATCTCCTATAAATGTAGGAAACAATATAGTTATAACTGCCAATGTGGATGGGAAAATAGTAAATGTTTCTAAGAAATTAAATGTAAATATTAGTTTTAGTTAAATAAAATATTATTTTTATCTGGTGGGATTATGAAAGTAAATCGTTTATTAATTTTTATAGCATCTCTATTATTTTTAGGTTTAAATATCTCAATGTCTAATGGATACATTATATTAGTTCATAAAGGAACTATGAATATAACAAATAGTAGTGGATATACAAATAACTACAATCCTTCTATTATTGCATATAAAGTTAATGATAACATAACATTTACAGCCTTAGCTCCTGATTCTGTTGCTGAAATTATATTAAATAATGGATTAATAAAATGGGATTTTGGAGATTTAACAGAAACAAACTATAGTATTAATAATAGAATAGTTATACATAAGTATAGTTTTCCATTTCCATATCCTGTTGCATGGTGTGGCTATTTAAATAATACTGGTTACTCTAAGGCTTTAACATACAACTGGCTCGTTGTTAGAGATGTAAAAAATACTAAGTATATTTTTAATGGAAGTCCTACTTATTACTCAAAAGAACAGTGGAATGTAAGTTATAATAGTTCAAGTAATACTGTCATAATAAGATATTATTCAGAAACTCCCGAAAATTATGAATTTAATGGTTTAAGTGTAGATCTTACTCCTGTTACAATAAACGTTAGCAGAGATAACATTGTTGTTGGAGATAGCGTTAAATTCAACTACTCTATAAGTAGAAATATAATATTAACTGTTTGGTGCTTCGGAGATGGAACATTTTCCTTTGAAAAATCTCCTACACATACTTATACAAAACCTGGAATTTACTATCCAAGAGTTTTATTAGTTGATGACTATGGGAGAGTTTTAGTAGGATATTTATATGAAGGTATTAAAGTAAATAGACCTATAGGAGGATACTTTGAGCCCATAAGAAATGAGAGTTATGTTTATAACTCTTCAGGAAGTGTAGATGTTGAAGATATCTATGCAATGGCGTATAAAGTAAATGATACTATGTATTTTGAACCTATTGATGCATCTTATAGTAATTTATTAACTACTTGGTATCTAAAATATGACTATGGAGATGGTAATGAAACTGAATATGAACCATACTATTATGGAGATATTTTTATCCATAAATATTCCTATCCATTTATATATCCTATATGTTGGATGGAGTTCTCATATAATGGAGGATGGACTGCTTTTTCAGCAACATTAGATTATTTAGCTGTTGGAGATGAGGGAAATACAATTTATGAGTTTATTCCTAACAATACCTATACATCTAAGCCAAAAGTCATTTATGATCCTACTAATCATATTGTAAAATTTTATTTCTATTCAGATAATATTAACAAAACAGTAACATTAATGTTAAGGCAAAAAGTTCATTACGATGTATTTGTTTATGCTAAGGAAGTAAATGGTGGTATTCAATATAGTTTTGATTATCCTTATGGAAAACCTGTCTTTGTATTTTGGAGTTTTGGAGATGGTAATTATTCTTTAGAAAATAATCCTTGGCATCAATATTCTAATGACAATAAATATTATCAAGCACACGTTTTAATCGTAGATAGTAATGGTGTTGTCTCAGTTGGTTTTGGACCTGTAATACAAAATAATAAGATTGTATCTACTATGCTATATGTTGAACCTACTGCAATACCAGTAAATGGAACAGTTAATGTTCTTTATTTTGATCCTTATATATTAAGTGATTATTTAGATTTATATGTTGAAAATTATAATTATAATGTTTTATATGAATCTGTATTTTCATATATATCAAAACGGTGGAGATCTTATTGGATAGTTAGTAATTATCTCTACTATCCTGGATATGTTACATATATAGGTAATGTATGGAACTATTCTACTTATATACTAAATATAACATACCAATTTTTAAAAGAAGGAATCTATTACATTGAAGGATATGATATAGGACAGTTTTATCCAAGAATGATAAAAGTTATTAATAACCACAACCCTGTTGCTCAATTATATGTCTATCCAAATCCTGCAAGTTACAACACAACAGTATTTTTCAACCCATTAAATAGTTATGATCCTGATGCTGGTAGAACATTGTCTGATGGTTCAGGTTATATAATATCCCCAACTGAACCTTATGCAAGTATTTATGGATTTAATTTAACAGTATATGATTCATCAGGAAATATAGTATGGAATTATACCTCAAATAATGGTTTAACAATAGTATCTCACAAATTTAATGAAACTGGAAACTACACAGCAGTATTGACAGTTTGGGATGGTTGGGGTAAGACAAACACAACAAGTGTTACATTTACTATTATAAATAAACCTCCAATCGCAGAATTTACTTACTCTCCAAATCTTCCTAAGGTTAATCAAACTATAACTTTTGTATCATTATCTTATGATCCAGATGGAAAAATTGTAAAATATGTTTGGAACTTTGGAGATGGAAATATAATTGAGACTAATTCTTCAAATATTACTCATATCTATACTAGCCCAGGAACATACAATGTAACACTTACAGTTTATGATAATCTAAATTCATCAAGTTCTATTACAATTCCTGTAAATGTATTTTACATTAAAGCTAATTTTACCTGTCCAACTATTGTTTATGTCAATCAACCAATAAACTTTACAGATAAATCTATCACGATTCCTGGATATATTAAAGAATACATTTGGAACTTTGAAGATGGAAGCACATCAAATCAACCTAATCCAATTCATATATATACACAACAAGGAATATATAATGTAACTTTAACAATTATAAACAATTATGGTTTAAGTGCATCTACATCAACAAAAGTAATAGTAAAAGGTACAGGAAAATATCCACCAATTGCAAGATTTACTTTTACAGTAAATGGGTTAAATGTAACCTTTAATGCATCATCATCTTATGATATAGATGGAAAAATAGTAAAATATATCTGGGACTTTGGAGATGGAACTACGAATACTACTACCAATCCTATAATTACTCACATTTATAACAAATCTGGAGTATATATTGTTAAATTAACCGTAGTAGATAATGATAATCTTACAGGCTCAACTATTAGAATAGTTTCAGTAACTAATGTATCTATGAGGAGCATTCCAATACCACTTCCAATAGAAATAATTATCTTTATAACAACCTTATTTAGTATAAATTACATAATGAGGAGATTAAAATGAAAAAAATAATATCCAATAGAGGGCAAATATCCGCAGAATTTGCTTTACTACTTGCAGCAATTGTAGCTGTAATATCTATTGTTGGATTTTATTATTTAAAATCTATATCACAATCTTCAACAACTGCTAAAACTACAAGTGTAAAATCTACAATTGAAGCTAATAATAAAGTTCTTCAACAGGTAGATAAGGTTAAAGAGGTTACAACTAATGGAGAATAAAAAATATTTAATTAATTTTTTAATTCTATTTCCAACAATATATTTTTTTATAAGATATTTTGAAGTTGAAATATCCAAAATTTTAGCATACATTATTGGGAATTTATTAAAAACACAGTATTATAATAATATAATTATATACAATGGAGATGTCTATACTATAATATCTGCCTGTACTTGCTCTTTGGAGATCTCTTTATTTTTAGGTTATGTTCTTGCTACTCCAAAAGTTTCCATTAAATATAAATTTCTATATTCAATTTTTGGAATTTTTATAATAAACATAGTAAATATATTAAGAATAATACTTATTTTAAAAAATTCACAATATGCAAATTATAGTATTGTACATAATGTTTTAAGTTTTATAATTTTTCCAGTAGCGTTATTTTTAAATTTTATGTGGGTTAAAATATTATTAAAAATTGGAGTAATTGAATAAAAATTAAAAAAGGAGATTGTTATGATAAAAAAAATTAAATCAAATAGAGGAATCATTTTTACTTTTGAAGCTGTAATTGTTGCCTTTATATTTTTAACTATCTTTTTTTTAGGATATAGTATATATAGCCATAATTTATTAACAGGTATAGAGGAAAAAAAAGATACTGAAAAGTTTCACAAAGCACTGTTATTAAAAGATCTATTTCTAAAAAAATATGAATTCCCTGGAAATTATAGTGAAGATTATATACAAAATTTTACAGATGAACTAAATTTAAAAGAAAAGACATTCGACCCAATTAACAATTTTACAAATGATTCAGATAGATTTATATTTATTATTTATCCAAATAAATATGACAATATACTAAATAACTATGTTAATTTATCTAACATAACATTTAATTTCTCTGGAATTATATTTAAAATATATTCAAATGTATCAAATGTTAATAATATATCAATTAACCTTAGTAATATCAAAATATATGATTGGGTAGTATTTTTTAAAGAAAATGTCTATATTCCAAAAATAACAGGAATCACTTATAATTCAAATGTTGTATATCTTTATGGATGTGAAGGAGATCACATATATTTTAAAATACAAAATTACAAAACAAATAATATAAATATATCTAATGTCAGCGCTAAATTGTTAAATTATACAGGTTCTTCAGAGGTCATATTTTCAATTAACGGATATATCTATAATAAATCTTTAAATTCTTCCTTTAAAAATATAAATGAAATAATTCCAAATATAATATCTGGAATAAACAAAATTGAGATACTATATAGTCCTGTTCCAGTAGAGTTTAAAATTGAAACTACTAACGATACTAAATTCTATTATTTAACATTATCTCCAAGAAATATCACCATAATGGTGAATCAAAATGATTAATAATTTAGATTTAATTATAGGGACTACAATTTTAATAATAGGAATGGCTTATTGGTCAGTGTCTATATTAGAGCATAACAATAACTATGTAGATGCTGTAAAATCTGACTATCTATTTGACAAAGGAATCAAAACAATGGAACATTTATCAGAAGATGGAACCTTACAAAATGCAGTTTTATTATACTATTTTGGAAAAGTTAATGAATCTAAAAAACTTTTAGAGGAAAATATTCCTCTCAATAATTATTTGTTATATATAGATAACCACCTTCTAATAAATAAAACTACTAAAAAATATAACAATACTATATATGTATTAGTATTAACAGTTTTAACTCTAAATAGAAGTGAGGGCTGGTATGTTATTTATGGAGATGAAAACAATATAAATATATCAAATGAAAGATACCTCGATTATGATGAAGCATATTCCCATTATGAAAATTATTCAATAGATATGCCTGTTTATTTATCAAAAAATGTAACTACATCAAGAGTTAAATTAATAATTTATAATTAAATAAAGATAAAGGGATTTTTATGTATATCTCCCAAAATGCTATAATTTTGGTTATGTTAGTTTTTGTTATATCATCAATATTCTATTTGGCAATAAATTATAAGACTAAAGAAGTTGAAGATGAAATTGAAGTAAAAAAAGTAACATTATTTGAACATAATTTAATAAACAGTTTAGATAGAAATATTAACAAAATTGTTGAAGATGCCTTTGTAAATACAAGTTATAAAATTATGACAGAGCATAAGTTTTTTGATAATTCCTCAGATGCTGTAAATTACATAAAAAGTTATATAAAAAACGAAACTAACAGAACTTTAAGTTGTTTAATAGATAATAGTAGTAATTTATCTTTTAATATCACTACTGTGAATATATATCCTACAAATAATCCTAAAGTAATCAATTTAATAATGACTATTAATATTAACTTAATAAAAAAGATAAATAATGGAGAGATTTTTTGTTCAAAACCTTTAACCATTAATAAAAATATAACACTATTTAGAATTCCAGATCCTTATGTATATTTAAACAACTTCTACTATACTTGGAGTTATGAAAAAGATATTAACATATATAATTTCCCAAATGACAATAAGAGTCACACGTTTTGTATAATATTAAATGATAGTAACTTTAATTATAGTCAAATGGTTAATCCCTACTCACCAACTGAAATTAGAATAATTGGAAATAATAATGTTCTTTTACCATATTGGGTTCAAATATGGTATTATGGAAATAACCATGTTTCAATAATTTGGGTGAGATGTAATAAAAGTCAAATAATAAATTATGTCAATAATAGTGGATACATAAGATTACTATATGGCTCCAATACAACAGTTGATAGACAAAATCCTGATAAGACATTCTTACTGTTTGATAACTTTTCAATATTAAATAGTAGTAAATGGAATATTTCAGGAAATGTTTCTGTAAATAATGGAATTTTAACAGTTGTAGGAACTAATTCAGGGATTCATTCATATAAGAGTTTTGGAACAGGTTATGAGTTAGTATTTAGAGGCAATTTTAGTAATGTAGGAACTCAGGCAGTAGGATTCTTTAATGATACGAGTTATAATAGTGGAGTAGATTGGGCATATACAATTAATGCGTTGTATATGATTATAAATAATAATAGATATTACGTTAATGGTTATAATAATTATTTAAATAATTATTTCATTTACATAATCCAAAGAAATCCATTAAATACAACCTTTAAAATAGATAATGATACTTTAAACCAATTATATACTAATACTATATATGGAATAAATAGCAACAACTATTCAGTTTCTGTGATTACATTATATAATAACAATGCAAAAGTTTCAATAGATTGGGTTTTTGTGAAAGATATTAATAATATAAAAACAACTGTAAGTTCAAATGTTATAACTAACCCTAATTATAAAGAAGAAAAACCAAAAACATATAACAGAACTATATATTATGGAGAACCTAAATTATATATTTTCGTTCAAAATGGTTCTTATTCTATTATAGGATTATATACAAATGCAACAGACAGTTGGGGTAATGTAGGTTACGAACCAATAGTAGCAATTAATTAATAAGTTTAGATGCTTCAACCATATTTTTTAACTTATTAAAAGCAACATCTATTGGTAACAATCTCATCCCACAGTCTGGATCTATTAAAATATTTTCAAATAAATTTTTACTTAAATTTTCATTGTTTTTTAATATCTCTAAACCTTCCTCTATTAAACTTTTTATAGTATCTACACTTTCTACTTTTTTAATTTTAGTATTTACACAACCAAAGCCAACTTTCTTTTTTATACTTTCCAATATATCTAAATTTTTTCTATTTGAAGCAAATTCGTGGTCTAAAATATCTACATTAAATTTATTTAACTCATCAATAATATTATAGACATTTCCACAAACATGCATTGCAAATGTAATATCTAAATCCTTAACAATTATATCTATTGCCTTCCTTGCTATATCAAAATCATATAAACCTGTTGATAATATTGGCTCATCAATCTGAATTATTGGAACATATTTTTTTAATTCTTCAACTTCTTTTCTCAAAGCCTTAGCAATATCGTAAATTAAATTTTCATCTTTATTGTCAGTATAATAATTTTCAACTCTAACCGATGCCGCAATAGTGCAAGGTCCAGTTATAATTCCTTTAACTTTTACCTTTGGATTTAATTTCTTAATAATATTTTTAGCATATAATATATCTTTTACAGTAATTGGCTCAATAAATTCAATCTTATTAATAACTCTCTTTCCATCAAATCCATACATTTTACTTGTAAAAATTTCTATCATATCTCCTCTAACTTGTCCATCACTTATAATATCTATTCCAGCATTAACCTGATCTATAACTGCCTTTTCAATAGCATATTTATATTCATCGTACAATCCAAAAACTTTTTTTACTTTATCAAAGAATTTCTCTTCTTTTTTAACAACTGGATAACTACCTACAACTGTTGTTATCATTCTTTCACCCAAAAGAGATAACTAAATATGTTATGATGTTAAATTAACTACTATTAATATTCAACGTGATATTATGAAGGTTAAAATATTAGATGCCTCAGCAATAATTCACGGATATAATCCAGTTATAGAAGAAGGAGAGCATTATATAACTCCAGAAGTTTTAGAGGAAGTCGAGTCAATGAAGGTTATTGTTGACCAAAGTTTAATTTTAGGAAAACTAAAAATAAAAATTCCCAATAAAGAATATATAAAGATAGTTGAAGATACTGTCAAAAAGACAGGAGATAATTTATCTAAAGAAGATATTAGTATTTTAGCGTTGGCATTGGAGTTAAAGGGTATTTTATATACTGACGATTATGGAATTCAAAATGTGGCAAAAAAATTAAATATTGATGTTAGAGGAATAATCTACGAACCAACAAATAAAAATTTTATTTGGAGAAAGGTTTGTGAAGGTTGTAAAAAAATGTATCCCATAGATTTTGAAGAAGATGTTTGTGAAATTTGTGGAAGTCCATTAAAAAGAAAAATGGTAAAATCAAGATTATCAAAGAATAAAAAAAGGAAAAAATAGGATAAATTATGAAAGAGTTAAGGGCTAAAACAAAAGAAGAACTAATTGAGAAAATTAAAAACTGTGAAAATGTAGATGAAATTTATATTAATTTAGAGTTAGATAGAGATGTAGCAATTGCATTGTTAGAGAATTGCGAGCCTAAAAAAATATATTTACCAAAGTCAAAGTATAAAAGGTCTTCTAAGAAGATTATAAAGGCTTTGGAAGGTGTTGGTGTTGAAGTAATTCCTATATCTCCAAAGACTGGAAGGCCTACAAATGTAGATATAATTGTTAAAAAGTATTTAGATAAAAAGCCAGAAGAAATTGCAAAAATTACTGGGTTAAATTTAAAGACAGTTGAATACCATTATTATAAACTAAAAAAGTCAATGAAGTGATATATAATGATTTCAGTTATTTTAGTAAATCCTAAATACAGTGGAAATGTTGGTAGTATTGCAAGAGTTATGATGAATTTTGATTTTGAGAATCTCAGAATAGTTGGAAATAGAAATATTATAAATGATGAGGCATATATGATGGCTGTTCATGCAAAAGAAATTTTAGATAATGCCAGTTTTTATGAAAGTTTTGACGATGCAATAAAAGATTTAGATTTTGTTATTGCTACATCAGGAGCAAGAGGAGGAGATAGAAATTTAAAGAGAGTTCCTATAACTCCAAAAGAATTATCTGATAAAATTTTAAATATAAAAGGAAATATAGGAATTGTTTTTGGTAGAGAAGATGACGGATTAAGAAATGAAGAAATTGATAAATGTGATTTATTAGTTTCTATTCCTACATCTAAAAAATATCCAATAATGAATTTATCTCACGCTGTTGCAGTTATTTTATATGAAATTTATACAAAAAAAGTTGAAAATAAATTTTTAGACATAAAGATGAGGGAGGCTTCAAAAGAAGATAAGGAATTATTAATTAAAAAGTTTAATGAATTTATAGATAAAAATAAAAAAATTCCCGAGCATAAAAAAGAACTTTGTAAAATTATTTTTAAGAGATTAGTTAATAGAGCTTTTATAAGTGGAAAAGAGGCATGGACATTAATGAGTGCATTTAAATAATTATTTACTGTTACTTTTATTTTTATACAATTTCCACACTCTACAAAAGGAGCAAATTCTCCCAGCAGAAGTCATTCCGCAAATTTCACACTCTCTAAATTCAAAATTCTCATCTTCTTCGCATTTAAAAATATGCTTATTTTTCATATAGCCAGCTAAAAATTGATACTTTATATTAGGTCTTAATTTCTCTAATTCATTGAAGTATTCTCTATGCTTTAAAGTTATAGCCTTTTCTGCAAATCTACATTTAACTGTTGTAAATGGAATATTCTCTGCCTCAGCATACTTTAAAATTAACTCTTCTTCTATCTCAAAAAATATTTTAACTTTTTTTAAAAACTTATCATGACTTGGAAGAACTGGTTCATGCTTTCCTAAATATCTAATGTTCCAATTTAAAATATTATTTAAAATAAATGACACTTCATCATCTAAATTATGCCCTGTAACTATAACATCAAATCCATGTTCATAACCAAATTTATTCATTAAATATCTTTTAGTTATTCCACATATTGAACATTTTTTTCCTCTAATATCTTCCATTGTCTTTCCAGTAATATCTTTTAAATTAATTATATGTAAGGGAACATTTAACTTTTCTGCTAACTCCTCAACGGCCTTTAAAGAACTTTCAGAAAATCCTTTAATTCCTAAATTTATATGAAATAATTCAATGTTATATCCTAACTTTTTTAAAACCCATGCAGCAGCATGTCCATCCTTTCCACCAGAGACAGATACTAAAATTTTCTCATCTTTGTTTAGCATATTATATTTTTTTATGGACTTTTCAACCTTATTTTCAAAATATTCAATAAAATGCTCTTTACATAAGTGAATTTTTGGAGATTTTAATTTTACATAACTTTCCTTATTGCAAAATTTACATTTGGTCATATTTTCACCACAATCATTAAATTCTTAAATCTTTATTTTATTTTAAACAGTTATTTATATTAATTTGACTCTATAAAAAAGGAGTTCTATTTTAAGGATAAAGTTTATATATCAAAACTATAAATTGGAGAATCATCCAATAATTTACAAAAAATAGAGTTCCATTTTATGAGATGAAACTATGAGAAATCCAATAATAGATGTAGGAGCAAAGGAGTTAAGTTATGAAATTAGAGAGATTGTAGATATAGCAAAAAAAATAGAAAAGTTTGGAATAAATATAACTTGGGAAAATATTGGAGATCCAGTAGCAAAGGGAGAAAAAATTCCAGATTGGATTAAAGATATTATAGTGGAGATTGTTAAAAATGATGAATCCTATGCATACTGTCCTACTAAGGGTTTATTAGAAACACGAGAATTTTTAGCAGAGCAGACAAATAAAAAAGGAGGAGTTCAAATTACAGCAGAGGATATTATATTTTTTAATGGATTAGGTGATGCTATAGCAAAGATTTATAGTTTATTGAAGAGGCAGGTTAGAGTTATAAACCCATCTCCATCATATTCAACACATTCCTCAGCTGAAGGTTCACATGCAGGTTCTCCACCAGTAACTTACTTTTTAGACCCTTACAACTATTGGTATCCAGACATTGATGATTTAGAGAAGAGGATTAAGTATAATCCAGCAGTTAGTGGAATTTTGATAATAAATCCTGATAACCCAACAGGAGCAGTATATCCAAAAAAAATTTTAGATAATATAGTTGATTTAGCAAATGAATATGATTTATTTATTATTTGCGATGAAATATACTGTAACTTAGTTTATAATGGAAAAAAACATTATTCATTATGCGAAATTATAGACGATGTTTGTGGAATATCTTTAAAAGGAATATCTAAGGAAATTCCTTGGCCTGGAGCAAGATGTGGATGGATTGAAATTTACAACGCCGACAAAGATGAGGAATTTAAAAGATATGTAGATAGTATTTATAGGTCTAAATTGATAGAAGTATGCTCTACCACATTACCACAAATGGCTATTCCAAAAATTATGGGTCATAAAAATTATAAAAAATACATAAATGAGAGAAATAAATTTTATGAGAAGAGATCAAATACTGCATATAAAAAATTAAAAGACATTAATGGAATTATAGCAAATAAGGCAAATGGAGCATTTTATATGTCCATAGTGTTTGAAGATAAGTATTTAAATGGAAACAACTCGATAAAAATAGAAAATGAAAAATTGAAAGAATTTATAGAATTTTATACAAAGAATGCAAATATTGACAAAAAATTTGTATATTATCTATTAGCATCTACTGGAATCTGTGTAGTTCCTTTAACATCATTCTGCTCACAACTTAATGGATTTAGAGTAACTTTATTAGAAAAGGATGATAATAAATTTAACTGGATATTTGACACTCTATCAGAAAAAATAGAGAAATTTTTATTATAATTTTATTAGTTTATTTTTATATTAATTTTTGTCATATAATAATTTAAATATTTAGATTTAACTATAAAAACAGATGGTTAAAATATTAGTTTGACAATAATTACTTTTTATTAATTTAAAAATAACAAGAGGGATTTATTATGTTTATGAGAGAAATTGAATTAAAGGGACATATTATTGATAGTTTAATTTTACCCAAAGTATTTGATAAAATTTTAGAAATGGGTGGAGATTACAAAGTTTTAGAATTTGAAATTGGTAAGAGAAAAACTGATCCAAGTTACGCAAAAATATTAGTTATTGGTAAGGATGAAAAACATGTAGATGAAATTTTAAGTGAATTAAAAGATTTAGGAGCTGAGATTCCTGAGATTGAGGAAGTAGAATTACAACCTGCTGAAAAGGATATGGTTTTACCAGAGGGTTTTTATTCAACAACTAATCACAAAACCTTTATTAGATTTAGAGGAAAGTGGATAGAGGTAGAGAATCAAAAAATGGATGGAGCTATTGTAGTTTATCCTGACAAAATGAGAGCAGAAGTAAAAACCATTAGAAACATTAAAAAAGGAGATTTGGTTGTTGTAGGTCATAAAGGAGTTAGAGTAATTCCACCAGAAAAGCCAAGAGAATCTGGCGGATTATTTGAATTTATGAAATCAGAGGCTTCCTCAGAAAAACCAAAAGAGACAATAATTAGGAGAATAGCAAAAGAAATGTATGAAATTAGAGAAAAGTATAGAAAGACAGGAAAAGGAGGAATTGTTGTCGTTGGAGGACCAGCAATTATACACACAGGTGCAGGATGGGCTTTAGCTAAATTAATAAGAATGGGTTATGTTCAAGCACTGTTTGCTGGAAATGCCTTAGCAACTCATGATATAGAGAGTGTATTGTATGGAACTTCCTTAGGAGTTGATTTAAAAACTGGAAAGAGTGTTCCAGGAGGCCATAGTCATCATTTAAGGGCTATAAATGTTATAATGAGGGCAGGAAGTATAAAAGATGCTGTTGAGCAGGGTATTTTAAATAGAGGAGTTATGTATGAATGTATAAAAAATAATGTTCCCTATGTATTGGCAGGTAGTATAAGAGATGATGGTCCATTACCAGATGTAATTACAGATGTTGTTAAGGCACAAGAAAAAATGAGAGAACTCTTAAAAGGAAAGGATATGGTTTTAATGCTCTCTACAATGCTACACTCAATTGCTACTGGAAACCTTCTACCATCTTGGGTTAAGACAATTTGTGTAGATATAAATCCAGCAGTAGTTACAAAATTGATGGATAGAGGAACTTCTCAGGCATTAGGAATAGTTACAGATATTGGTGTCTTTTTACCAATGTTAGTTGAAGAGTTGGAGAAATTAGAGAAAGAAAAAGAAGATAAAGATAAGGGGAGACAATGAGAGATAAATACTCAAAAGAATTAATAAGAAAGGGAATATCCACAATATCAAAACTAAAAAAAGAGAAGGTTAATGTTAAAATTGAAAAAAAATCAGATCTAAAAATGTCTTACAAAGATGCAAAACCCGGAAAAATAAATGTTGAAGAGTTTAAAAAGGCAATTTATCAACTATTGGAGGCAGATGATTTTTTATATAAGAAGGCTCCGAAGCATGAATTGAACGAAGATGAAGCTAAAGAGTTTTGTAAATTAATTATAAAATGTCAAGAGCATCTAAATAAAGTTTTATCTAACTTTGGGTTTGAGTTAGAGGAGAAAGAGATTAGTGAAGATGCCTTATATATTGTCTCAAATAAAAAACTATTCAAAAAATTAAAAAATAAAAATCCTAATTTAAAGGTTGTTTGCACTGAGGGAATGTTAGATATAGAAGATATGAGGAAGATAGGGATCTCAGAAAAGGCATTAGAAGGGTTAAAGAAAAAAATTGAAATTACTAAGAAAAATATTGAGAGATTTATTAAAAATTACAATATAAATAAAATTTATGTTATAGTAAATGATGAAAAAGACGAATTATTATATTTAAGGGCTAAAAAACTTTACAATGCTGAAAAAATAGAGGCAGATGAAATTTTAGATTAAATTTGAGTAACTTGGTGGAATAATGGATTTAGAAAATGATATAATTGTTAGAGGAAAATCCTATGAAATGCCATTCTCAAAGGGTATCCTTGCAAGGTCTTTAATGGCGGCAGGTTTAAAACCAAGTATTGCATATAGAATTGCTTGGGACATATATGAAAACCTTAAAAAAGAAAATATTAAAGTTATTGATAAGGCAGAACTTAGAAGAAGAGTTTATTACTATTTAATATCAAAAAATTACGATGAGGTTGCCAAAAAATATTTACTTTGGAGAATGGTTTTAGGTAGAAGACCAATAGTTATTTTAATAGGCGGAGCTAGTGGGGTAGGAACTTCTACAATTGCATTTGAAATAGCATCAAGGTTAGGAATATCGAGTGTAATAGGGACAGATTCAATAAGAGAGGTTATGAGAAAAGTTATTTCAAGAGATTTAATTCCGACACTTTATGAATCAAGTTATACAGCTTGGAAGGTTTTAAAGGATGATGATGAAGATAAAAAAATTAAATATATAAAAGGTTTTGAAAGACATTGTGAAACTGTATTAACCGGAGTAGAGGCTGTTATAAATAGATGTTTACTCGAAGGGCAGAGTGTAATTATTGAAGGGACTCACTTAGTTCCAACACTTTTAAAAGATAAATATTTAGAAAATCCTCATGTTGTTTTTATTATGCTAACTGTATGTGATGAAAAATTACACAAAATGAGATTTTATGCAAGAGGTAAAGTAACAAGTAGACCTACTGAAAGATATTTAAGATATTTTAAAATTATAAGGATAATAAACGAATATATGGTTGAAACTGCAAAAAAGAAAGGAGTACCAGTAATTGAGAATATAAAAATCAGTGAAACAGTTGATAAATGCCTAAACATCATAACTGAAAGATTAAAAAATATGATTGAATTAGAAGGATTGAGTGAAGAGGATATGTTAGAGAGTGTATAATTAAAACAGACTTCTTTTATTTACATAGGAGAATAGACTTTCAATATCTCTAATTCCGCTATTTGTATAGATAAATATTTCTTGCCTAATTTTTGTATTTACCTTAATTCCTCTATATCTAAACTCTTCAATTATGGCTTTAGCTAACATCCTACCTCTTCTATCAAAGTCAGTTAATAAGATAACTTCCTTTATTCCCTTTCTTATAAGTTCATCAGCTATTAAATAAATAGGAGTTTTTGCTATTACAATGAATGTTCCCTCAACTCCCAACTTTTCTAAACTTTCAACATCTCTCTTTCCTTCTACAATTATTGGCTTTTCTTCTGCCTCTATCTTTAACTCTTCTATGACTTCCAATAATCTTTCAAAGTATTCATCCCTTCTCATAACCATCTTTCTTTAAATTTTTATTAATGGCTTTAAAATTTTCCTTTCATCCTCAGTAGTAATGTTTTTTAAGATTTTTGCTATCAGTTTTTTATCTTCATCATCTGATAATGTATATTGAGATGCTAATATATAAATATAATCCCTTAAAAGTTCGGGCATCTTTTCACTAACTTTTAGCATAATATTTAAGCATATATTTCTTTTATCAGTATTTAGTAGATTCTTCAACTTATTAATTGTATGAGGATATTTAAATATAGTATTTGTTATAATGTTCATCATCAATTTATACTCTCTATTGTTACATTTACTTTTTTCAATCTCATTTAAAATTATTGGGATAACAATTTCATTAGGATACTTTTCAAAAAATTCCAAAGCCATTAATCTTAATTTTTTAGAGTCATATAGGATTTCAGCAATTTTTGGAATTATTAAGTTTATTTTTTCATCATTTAGCATATTGTTATCAATAAGTTTTTTTATTGCAGTTATAAATGCCAACTTTGAACTATAACCAACAGCCATATTTATTATCTCTCCAATTTTATCAATTCTATTTAATGAGGAATATATTATAATTTTATTAGCATTTAAAACATCTTTATTTTCTAATTCTACATTTTCAACAACTTTTAATATTTCCTCAGATAATTCATCATTTATTTCATTACTATTGTTGGAAACAATTTCAGTTAAATAAACTATAAGTTCTCCATTATACATAACATCTCTTAAAAGTTCATAGATATTTATTAAATTTAAATTTTTAGAGCCAATATTTGCAATAGTTTTGTAAAATTCATAGCCGAGTTTTTCTGACAACCTTAAACTACTATAATGAATCTCATATTTTAAGCAAATCTCTGCCACGATTTCTTCAATTAAATCCATTGCTACTTTGCATTTTTTTATTTCATTTTCTATCATTAACATATGCCTAAATCCGCCCATATACTTTTCTTCATCCAATGTAAGAATTAAATCTCTCAACCTACTATGCTCATTTATTAAAAATGGCAGGTAATTTCTCCTACTAAACTCTTTTAAAATCCTTAAAGAAGATATTTTTAAACCTAAATCCATTTTTTTAGCATATTTTAATGCCTTAGTTTCAATAAAATTCCTTAAATCTTCATCATCATTTTTGGCTATTTTTTTAAGTTCTTTTATAGATGCTGTTTTTGCCTTTCCATAACCATAATTTAAAAATTTGAAGAGTAATTCAACTTTATTTTTTGTATCGTTCATTAACGATATTAATTTAACTCCAATAAATTGCCTATCCTCATCTTTTCCATATAAAAACTCCCTTAAAAATTCTCTATTGTAAAAACTACTGGGGATCTTTATATTCTCTCTCAAAATTAAATTTAACGCCTTTTTTCCATCTGACTTTAAAAGAGACATTATATCTATTTCGTTATGATTAATTTCTATATTTAACTTATCAAATAGTTGTTTAAATTTATTATAGAGTTTTTTACTGTCATCTCCTAATAATAATATATTTAAATATTTTCTTAAAATATTTCTTTGGTTTTCATCCAATGAATCAACAATATTTAATAAAATATTTAAAGCAAATTCCTTCTCCTTTTTATTTTGGGAATAAAGTTTATTACATAATATTTTTAAAATCTCCTCTGAATTGTAATTTTTTAGTAAAACTTTAAAACTTTCTTCAACACTGTCAGTTTTTGTATATTTTAAAATAGATTTTAAAAACATGACCTGTTCAATATTTTCAATAAATAGATATATTATTCTGTCACTTAGTTTTTTCTTAGATATTTCTAATAATGCCTCCTCTAAGGTTTCTTTATTACTGTATTTTTTTAAAATCTCCTCTGAAATTTTCGCTATCATTCTTTTATCGTTTAATCCTCTAAGAATATAATATAAGTATCTTTCAATTATTTCATTATTTAGTCGTTTTAAAATTAATAACCCTCTTCTAATGTCATCTTTGTTATTAATAATAAAAATTTCATCTAAATATGTTAAATAATATTTATCTTTATATATAAGATTCGCTAATTTATTATACTTTCCTCTTTTTAAATTCTTTAAAAATTCTTCTCTGTCCATAGTATCACTAAAATTTTAATGTTAATATTATAAATTATAAGTTAAGAGTTATAAAAACTAATTGTATCCTAATTAACTATTTTAATTTTGGTGGTATTATGAAAACTGAAATAACTAATGTAGATGTATGTTGTATTGTAAATGAATTACAAAATTTAGTTAATGGTAGATTAGATAAAGCATTTTTAATTGAGAACGAGCAAAATAGAGAGTTAATATTAAAGATACACGCTCCCGAGGGGGGTAGTAGAGAAGTAGTAATAAGCGTTGGTAAATATAAATATATTACTTTAACTAACTATGAGAGAGAGAAACCAAAACTACCACCATCTTTTGCAATGCTGTTAAGAAAATATCTAAAAAATGCCAAATTAATTAAAATTGAGCAGGTAAATTTTGATAGAATTGTAATATTCCACTTTGAAGTTAAAGGAGAAGTTTATAAGTTAATTGCAGAGTTATTTGGAGAAGGGAATATTATTTTACTAAATAGTGAAGATGTTATTATATTGCCTTTAAGAATTGAGAGATGGAGCACGAGAAATATAGTTCCTAAGGAAAAATATAAATTTCCTCCACAAAAACCTTTAAATCCTTACAATTTAGATTTTTCTATTGCCTATGAAGTGTTTAAAGATTACTTTTTAGAGAATAAAGGTGTTGAATGTGTTAGATTAATATCAAGAGTTTTTGGACTTGGAGGATTATATGCAGAGGAAATTTGTGAAAGGGTAGGAATTGATAAGAAAAAGAAAAATTTAAGTGAAGAAGAGATTAAAAAACTCTTTGAAACATCTAAAAATTTATTTAATGAAATTTTTAATAATAAAAAGCCACAAATTGTTTTAAAGGATGGAGAGTATTTTGATGTAGTGCCAATTGATTTAAAAAAGTATCAAAATTTAGAGAAAAAATACTATAATAGTTTTTTAGAGGCAGTTGATAACTACTTTGCTAAATTTTTATTTAGTGTTGAAATTAAAAAAGAAAAATCAAAAATTGAGAGAGAAATTGAAAGACAGGAGAATATATTAAAGAGACAGTTAGAAACTTTAAATAAATATAAAGAAGAATCTGAAAAGAATCAAATTAAGGGAGATTTAATATATGCAAATTATCAAATTGTTGAAGAGTTATTAAATACTATAAAAATGGCAAGAGAAAAAATGGATTGGACAAAGATTAAAAAAATAATTAAGGAAAATAAAGATCATCCAATATTAGGTTTAATCGAAAATATAAATGAAAACTCTGGGGAGATAATTCTTAGATTAAAGTCAGAGGTTGATGATAAAGTTATAGAGGAGAGAGTTTCTTTGGATATAAGAAAGAATGCATTTGAAAATGCTGAGAGATATTATGAAAAATCTAAAAAACTTAGAAGTAAGATAGAGGGAATAGAGAAGGCAATTGAACTAACTAAGAAGAAGATAGAAGAACTTAAAAAGAAGAGTGATAAAGAACTAAAAGAAAAAGAAAGTTTAAAGATGAAGAAAAAAGTAAGAAAAGAAAGAAAATGGTATGAGAAGTTTAAATGGACAGTAATTAATGGATTTTTAGTAATTGCTGGAAAGGATGCTATAACAAATGAAATAATAATCAAAAAATATACAGATAAGGATGACATAGTATTCCACGCTGACATACAGGGGGCTCCATTCACTGTAATAAAAACAAACGGTAGAAAGGTTGATGAAGAGACATTAGAGGAGGTTGCTAAATTTTCAGTTTCTCATTCAAGGGCTTGGAAATTAGGATATGGTGCTATGGATACATATTGGGTTAAGCCAGAGCAAATATCAAAAACAACTGAAAGTGGAGAGTATCTAAAAAGAGGGGCATTTGTTATTAGAGGTAAAAAAAATTATTTCAGGAATACTCCATTAGAATTAGGGATTGGAATTATTGAGTATGATAATGATTTAAAAATAACTACTGCTCCACCAAAAACATTGCAAAAAAGTTTTATTAAGTGGGTTTTATTAAAACCAGGAAATAAAGAGAAAGGAAAATTAGTTAAAGAACTTAAAGAGATATTTAAAGATTATGATATAGATGATGAAGACATTTTAAGAGTTTTACCTCCAGGAGGTTGCGAGATAGTTAAAAAATAAATATTAAAATCAATTTTTGTTATTTTTCTAAATTTTATCATATGTTGAATATATTTTTTGGTGAAATTATGATTATCTTTGGATTGTTTGGAAAAACTGGCTGTGGAAAAACAGAAATTTTACAAGAATTGAAAAAATATCATCCAGTAATAGATATTGAAGAAATTGCAAAAACAAGAGGTAGTATTTTGGGAGATTTATATCATTTAAAAATGAGAAGTCAGGAGGAATTTGATGAATTGATAAATAGAGAGATAGAGAGGGTTAAAAAATTTGGTTACTGTGTAGTAGAATACGAAGGTAGAAAGATAGGGGGAGAGAGAAAATTAAAGATTCCAGAGTTATTGGCAGATATTAATAATTACACTTACAAAATATTAATTGACTGCCCTTATGATTGCCAAATAAAAAGATTGGTGTCAATTTACAAACCAAAAAATGATGTAGAAAAAAAAATTTTAATAAACAAGTTTTTAATATTAAAGGATAGTTTTAAAAAGCCCGAAATGATTCAAAATATTGAAAAAATAATAGAACTTATAAAAAAAGATGAATATTTTGAAGCGGCAAAATTGATTGAGGAAAAGTTATATAGGGAGCATTATTTAAGAAATGTAAAAAAAATAAAGCCAGACTTAATTGTATATAATGAAGATGTAAAAAAATCAGCTAAGATTATAGATGAATTTATAAGAGAAAAACTAAAAGAACATAATATAATATAAGTGAAAATATGGACGAGGAGATTTTAGCGAGGTTAATAACTTTTACAGATGATGTTGTTTTATGTATAGTTTTGAATGACGGTAGAAAGATGATAACAAATGGTAAAAAAATACTGGCAGGGAAAATTGAAGGAGAATTGGCTTCATTTATATTAAAGGAATCTAAGGAGTTTTTAAAAGATAAAAAAGTAGGAGTAAAAAAATTTAAAGATTATAATATTTATTTTGAAAGGATAGACATAAATAAGTTTTTAAAAACTATTGGAAGTGAATTTGTTAAAAATGCAATAACCGTTAATGAACTTCTAAAATTAATTGAAAATAATGAAAATATAATTATAGTTGATGTTAGAAGTCCAAGAGAATATAAAAATGAGACGATTCCAGGAGCAATAAACATTCCTCTATTTTTAGATGAAGAACATGCCTTAATAGGGAAAGTTTATAAAGAGGAAGGAAAAGATAAGGCAATAGATTTAGGCATTGAAATCTTTAAAAAAAGATTGATTAGAATTTTAAATGAGGCTAAGAAACTTGATAAAAATAAATTAATTGTTGTTTTTTGTGCAAGAGGGGGAATGAGAAGTCAAATAATGGCTTTAATTTTGCAACTATTAGGATTTAATGTAAAAAGATTAATAGGAGGATTTAAAGCATATAAACACGCAAAAGATAAAATTAAAAATTAAAGAAGTTTTAAATGTCCTGTAATTTTATCAATTTTTTCATCTTTATCCGGCCCTATAGCAACTGCTGTTAAAGTTCCCGGCTTTAACTGTGTATGCCCTGCATCTCTAATTATTGAGCAAGGTAAATTTTCACTTTTCGCTTTATTGTAAATCTCTATAAGTTCTTTCTCTGAATTTACTTTTACCACAACCTTTTTCTGCCCTTCTCTTAACCATTCTTCAACAGCCTTTGGATTCTTTCTCTGTGCATCTAAAAAAGCCTCTATTATTGCATGCCCTCCTTGTGCTACCATTTTACCCTTTCCCATTCCTAAGTCAGTTCTTATAACTACAACCATTTTCATAATCTCACAATTTGTTATCTTTGATATAATATTTATTAAAGCAAAGATTAAATATTAACTATATAAATTATAGTGTGATCACTATGAAAGAAAGAACATTTGTAGCTATAAAGCCAGACGCTGTAAAGAGAAAATTAATAGGAAAAATTATAGAGAGGTTTGAAAACAAAGGTTTTGAAATTGTTGCTATGAAAATGATTAAGTTAAATAAAGAGTTGGCTGAAAAATATTACGAAGAGCATAAAGGAAAAGAATTTTATGAAAGATTAATAAATTTTATGACATCTGGAAGAATTGTAGTAATGGTTATAGAAGGAGAAAATGCTATATCAGTTGTTAGAAAGATGATAGGAAAAACTAATCCATCTGAGGCAGAGCCAGGAACTATAAGAGGAGATTTTGCATTATCTACTCCTGATAATGTAATTCATGCTTCAGATTCTAAAAAAAGTGCCGAAAGAGAAATAAAACTATTCTTTAAAGATGATGAAATTTTTAGTGAATAAAATACAAAATAAAGGTGCAACTATGGACGAGAACGATTTAAAATATATAGAGAAAGTTTTAGGGAGAAAACCTAACAACATAGAGTTGGCAATGTTTGAAAACCTTTGGAGTGAGCATTGTGCATATAGAACTTCAAAAAAACTATTGAGGATGTTTGCTAAGACAATCAATGAAAAAACTAAAAAAAACATTGTTGTAGGAATTGGAGATGATGCCGCAGTAATTAGATTAAAGGATGATATATGCTTGGCAATAGCTATGGAAAGCCATAATCACCCTTCATATATAGATCCTTACAATGGGGCTGCTACCGGAGTGGGTGGAATAGTTAGAGATGTTTTGTCAATGGGTGCTAAGCCAATTGCATTAATGGATCCTTTAAGATTTGGAGATGTTAATGGAAAAGAAAAAGATAAAGTTAGATGGCTAATTGATGGAGTTGTTAGAGGAATAGGAGATTATGGAAACAGAATCGGTGTTCCAACTGTTGGTGGAGAGTGTGAATTCGACAGTTCCTTTGATTACAACAACTTAGTGAATGTCGTATGTGTAGGTTTAGTTAAAGAAAATGAAATCATTACAGGAAAAGCCAAAGAACCAGGTTTGTCTTTAATATTAGTTGGATCTACAGGTAGGGACGGAATAGGAGGGGCTTCATTCGCGTCAAAAGATTTAACTGAAGAGAGTGAGGAAGAAAGACCTTGTGTTCAGGTTGGAGATGCTTTCGCTGAAAAATGTTTAATTGATGCTGTCTTAGAGGCCGTGAAAACAGGAAAAGTTAAGGCAATGAAAGATTTGGGTGCGGCAGGACTTTCAGGAGCGTCATCTGAAATGTGCTATGGTGGAGGAGTTGGTTGCGAACTTTACTTAGAAAATGTTATATTGAGAGAGCCTCTATCTCCTTACGAAATTATGGTTTCTGAAAGTCAGGAGAGAATGTTATTGGCTGTTGAACCAGGAAGTGAAGAAGAAATAATTAAAATCTTTAAAAAATTTGAATTACCTGCATCAGTTATTGGAAAAACTATTCCTGAAAAGAGAATTATAGCAAAATATAATGGAGAGATGGTAGTTGATTTGCCATTGGATTTATTATGTGAAGCTCCACTATATGATAGAGAGGGAAGAGAAGATATTAAAGAAAAAGAAGATGATAAAGAAAAAATAAAAATGCCTGAGGATTTAAATGAAGTATTGTTAAAATTGCTCGAAAGTCCTAATATCTGTTCAAAAGAGTGGATATATCAGCAGTATGACTACGATGTTCAAATTAGAACAGTTATAAAGCCAGGAAAAGATGCGGCTGTGCTAAGGATAAACGAAGTATATCCAATGGGTATAGCATTAACTACCGACTGTAATTCAAGATACTGTAAGTTAAATCCTTATGTTGGTTCAATAAATGCAGTTGCTGAAGCAGTTAGAAATTTAGCAACAGTTGGATCTGAACCAATAGCAATGCTCGATAATTTAAACTTTGGAAATCCTGAAAAACCAGAGAGATTCTGGCAACTTTCAGAATGTATTAGGGGTTTATCAGATGCGGCAGAATTCTTTGAAATTCCAGTTGTTGGAGGAAATGTAAGTTTATACAATGAAACCATTATTAATGGAAATGAACATCCAATAAATCCAACTCCTGCAATATTTGTTTTAGGTAAAATAGAAAATGTTGAAAAAGTTCCTTCTGTATTTAACAAGATTAAAGAAGGAGACCTTTTAATTATAACTAATGAAACTAAAGATGAAATGGGAGGTAGTGAGTACTACAAAGTTATACATAATACTGAAAATGGAAAAGTTCCAAGAGTTGATTTAGAGATGGAAAAGAATATATATTCTGAAGTAAGGGAAGTTATAAAGGAAGGTTTAGTCAATGAGGCAGTAGATTGTTCAAGAGGAGGATTGGCTGTAGCATTAGCAAAGATGGTAATAATAAACAATGTTGGCTTAAATGTAGATTTAACTGAATACAATAAAAATAATTTAAGAGAAGATATATTACTGTTTTCTGAAACATCTGGGAGAATTATATTATCTGTTAGTGAGGAAAACAAAGATAAAGTTTTAAATAAATTAGGCAATGCTTATGTAATTGGAAAAGTTGAAAAAAACAATAAATTAAAAATAACTATTAACAAAAAAGAGGTTATCAATTTAGATGTAAGCGAACTTAAAAAGAGATATTATGAAGCATTTCCAAAGATGATGGGAACTTATTAAAATAATAAAGTCAATTTTTAATTTTTTATTTTAACAAAAAGTAAAAAAGTAAAGGAGTTTTAAAGTAATTTTATTATTTTTATCTTACTTTACTCCCTGCTTTTATATCTTTATCAACTGTTAATAGACAAACTTTTCCTTCATCATCTTCAGCCGCTAATATCATACCTTCAGATACAACTCCACACAACTTGGCAGGTTTTAAATTACATACAATAATCACTTTTTTACCAACTAACTCCTCTGGTTTATAGTAATTTTTAATTCCTGAAACTATTTGTCTCTTTTCATTTCCTAAATCAACAACTAATTTTAAAAGTTTTTTTGATTTAGGTATATCTTCAGCCTCAACAACTTCTCCTACTCTTAAATCAATTTTTTCTAAGTAATTTATATCTATTTGTTCCATTTTTTCTTTCTCATTTTCTTCTTTTTCTTTATTTTTATAGAGATTTTTCTTCATCTCTTCTATCTTTTTATCATCTATCTTTTTAAATATAATCTTTGGTTTTTTTAACTCATTTCCTTTTAAATTTAAATCAAGTTCTTCATTCATTAAATCCAACAAAGCAAGAGACTTTTTAGGCATATATGGATACAATAAATATGCTAAGGTTTTAACCACTTTACAGCAAGTATATAATATTTCTTCCAATCTTTTTTCGTTCTTTACAGCCCATGGTTCCATCTTTTGGAAGTAAGTATTCCCCTCAATAGCAAGATGCAATATATTAACTAAGGCATCTCTAAATTTGAAACTCCTTATATTTTTATCAACTAAATTAATAGTTTCTTCACATTTTTGTAATAACTTTTTATCATCCTCTTTTAATCTCTTTTCATCTACTATTGGAACCTTTTTAAACTTTCTATGCGTAAATGTTAAAACTCTATGTGTAAAGTTCCCAATTATATTTATAAGTTCATTGTTAATCTTATTTTTGAAATCATCAAATGAGAAATCACAATCTTTAAATAAAGGGGCAGACATTATTAAATAGTATCTCAAATAGTCTGCATCAAAATATTTAACGAAATCTTTAATCCAAATAACCCACTTTTTACTAGTGCTCATCTTTTTTCCTTCTAAGGTTAGATAACCTCCACTAATTACAGATGTTGGTAGATTATACTCTCCATGAGCTATTAACATACCTGGCCAAAATACTGCATGATGAACAGTGATATCTTTTCCAATAAAGTGATAAATCTTTGTATCTTTTTCCAACCAATATTTTTTCCAAACATCCCCTAACATCTTTGTAAATGAGATATAACCAATAGGTGCCTCTAACCAAACATACATTACTTGATTTGTTCCTGGAATTGGCACTCCCCAATTTAGATCCCTTGACACATCCCAATCGTGCAACTCTTTAATCCAATTTAACGCCATATTTTTAACGTGTTCAGGCATTTCTTCAGAATTTTTAATATATTCCTCTAACTCTTTTTTTAAAGCACTTAATTTAAAGAAATAATGTTTTGTCTTTTTAATAACTGGTTTTCCTTTACATATAACACAGTATGGATCTTTTAACTCATAAGGCTCCAAATGTCTCCCACAAACTTCACAATGGTCTCCTCTTGCCTCCCCTCCACAGTATGGACAGATTCCTTCAACATATCTATCTGGCAGAAATTTTTTACAATTTTCACAGTAAAATTGCTCTATCTCTTTCTCATAAATATACCCATTCTCTTTTAACTTTAAAAAAAACTCTTGAGATGTTTTTATATGTATCTCACTGTGTGTTTTCCCAAAAGCATCAAACTCAATTCCCAAAGAATCTAAATCCTCTTTAATTTCTTTATGATATTTTTCAACAATCTTTTCAGGTGTTGTCCCTTCTCTTTCAGCAGTTAATACAATAGGAACTCCGTGATTGTCTGTCCCTCCTATATGTATAACATCCTCTCCTTTTAATTTTAAGTATTTATACATAATATCCGCTGGAATATAAGTACTTCTTGCATGACCTAAGTGTAAAGGCCCATTCGTATATGCCAAGGCAGTTGTTATTAGATATCTCATATTAAATCCCTCCAATAGAGTTTTTTAATTAAAATTCAAACAATTAAAAAGTTAAAAAGTCAATTTTAATAAATGAATTTTATGATCTGAAAATAACAAAAGTAAAATTTAAATTATCCTTCAATAGTTCCATATCCTATTAATCTCCATCTTGATCCTACTCTTCTACTTATAGCCACTCTATCCCCAATATCTGCACATATTGGTATTTTTAATTTTATATCTGCTATATCTCCTCTTGCTGATGTTATAACCCCTGCAGTTGTAGCAGTTCCAATATTCAGCATTAAAACCTCTCCTGTTCTTAATGGCTCAATTTTTAACTCTTCCTTAGTACCAACGACTCTCTCTAATAAATTAGCCTTTATAGTAATTTTTTCCCTTATTGGAGGGAGTGTTCCTGGCAAGCCAACAACACTTCCAGTTAATGCGTCTGACTTTGTTAAGTATGGATCTAATGTTGTCCCAACCCCAATTAAACCTCCCGGATGTGCTTTTTTAAGTATTGTATTTCCAGCAGCTAATGAGACAATTTTAGTAGTTAATGGTTTCCAAAATGTTTTATTTCCTTCAGTTACCTTAATCCCTGGTCTAATTTCAATTTCATCTCCTACTTTGAAAGTACCCTGTATTATTGCTCCTCCCAATACTCCTCCTTTTAAATCTTTAATTTCAGTTCCTGGCTTATTTATATCGAAACTTCTTGCAACATACATTCTTGGTGTAGCGTTAGGATCTCTTTCAGGCGTAGGAATAAAATCTTGTATTGCCTTTAATAAAACATCAATATTTGCTTCATGATGAGCAGAGATTGGGATTATTGGAGCATTTTCAGCAATAGTTCCCTTAACAAATTCCTTTATCTGTCTATAATTTTCTTCTGCCTGTTTTTCATCAACTAAGTCAATTTTATTTTGAACGATAATAATTTTATCAATTCCTAAGATTTCCAAAGCCATTAAATGCTCTTTTGTTTGAGGTTGTGGACATGGTTCATTGGCGGCTATAACCAAAATTGCCCCATCCATTAGTGAGGCTCCTGATAACATCGTAGCCATTAATGTTTCATGCCCAGGAGAATCTACAAATGAAACTCTCCTTAAAAATTCAGTTTCAGCTAAACAGTTTGGACATCTTGGTTTAGTTGTGTAAGTTCCACATTGAGGGCATTTTCTTATTTCACAATCTGCATATCCCAATCTAATTGATATCCCTCTTCTTAACTCTTCACTATGCCTGTCTGTCCAGATTCCAGTTAATGCTTTTGTTAAACTTGTTTTTCCGTGATCAACATGACCAACCATTCCAATATTAACTTCTGCCTGTTTAGATTGTTTTTTCTTTGCCATAATTATCCCCCATGTTAATTAAATTAATTTATTGAAATAATCTTAACAACTAATAAAGATTAATAATGTGTAAATATTAAGTTTTATTTATGACATTAACGATATTTTAAAACATTATAGTGTTTCCACATTATTTATATTTAATGTTGTAAAAAATAGTATTAAAGAATAAAAATGAATTTACTGAGATTCATTTAAAAACTAACTATGAAAAATAAATTATACTAATTTTAACATTTATTCACTTTGCTCCCCACCTTCTAATCCTAACAACTCAGGAATTGATTTTTCACCATATTCAACAACTTTACAATTGATTTGGACAATATCTGGGGCTATTGTATTTCCTCTTACTGTTTTTCTTCTTCTTTCTCCTTTTCTTTTTGGTCTAAATCCTGGTGGAGCACTTAATAAGACTCTAACTTTTCTACTTCCGTGGATATCAGGTCTCATTGGAAATCCACTTGAATCAGAACCTCCAGTTATTTCTAATTTGTATCCTTCTAATCCTAATATACTACCGTCAAATGTTTCTCCTATTCTTTTTCCAACTAATGGAGTGTTATCTGCCTCTATTTGGTAGCATCTCCCAGTTTTTGGATCTGCAACAACAAACTTTGCTGTAGGCATAGTAATTACCTCCTTTATGTTGTTTTATTTAATTTTTTAATTTTTTATTATTTGTTGTAATATATTAACTTATTTAGTTATTCAGTTTTTTAAATTTAATTTTAATTTATCTTTTTAATTCTATAATAAAACAGTTTAAATTTTTAATTTTAATTAGTTATCCCCCTATGCCTCACCAGTTTCATCATTTATCTATCCCCTTGGGGTTAAAGGGATAGAATATCCACTGGATCATCGACAAGTCCCAACTCCTATATAGAGGAGTCAGGACAATAGACATAACTAAATTGAAACCATTGTTTTAAATAATTTTTGGTTTTAGATTTTAAATTCTATTGAAATTATGTAATATAAAATTATAAGTAGGGCTACTGCTAAAAACATATATTGAGTTCTTAACATTCTTTTTCTTCTTTGCATATACTCCATTCTACATTTTTCTGAACAAAAAACCTGATCTGGAGGTATTGAGATACCACAATTTAAACAATGCCTATGTTTAGGAATTTTCATATCTATCCCTCAATTATTGTTCCATTTACTATTCCTTTACTAACATTTAAAAGTTCTTCAGGAGTTCCTTTAACAACTATTACTTTTAATTTAGATCTTTCAATAATTTTAGCCGCTAATAGATCAATAACTGATGATGATCCTGCCTCTAATGAAAATGATAAGGCTAAATCAACGAGTTGTTTTGCAGAAATTTTATCAAATTTTTTTGCATCTTTATATTTATTAGGATCTTTATTATAGACACCATCTACATTTGTTCCTATAACTAATAGATCAGCGTTTATAAACTCTGCCAATGAGGCAGAAACAGCATCAGTAGTATGACCCGGATGAGTTCCACCCATAACTGGAATCTTTCCTAAATTTAAAATTAATTCTGCCTCTTCAAAAGATGTTGGAACTTTTTTTATACTATAGTCTCCTAATGCTGAAATTAAAATCATTGCGTTCATTCTCGTAGCCATTATTCCAATTTCATCGCAAAAACTATTATTAGCTTTAAGTTCTCTTGCTATACTTATATATTCTCTTGCTGTCTTTCCTCCTCCAACAACTATCGCTATTTCATGCCCTTCATCTTTTATCTTTTTAAAAACATCTGCATATTCTTTAATCTTTTTAGCATTCGCTCCTTCCTTTGGCATTATAACTGAACCACCCAAATCAAAAACAATTCTCATTTTATCACCAAAAGTATATAATGAGTATTTTTGCTAATAAAAACAAAACATACTTGGTATATAAAATTAATCTTACCAAACTTTTTATTTCTACCTTCTACTAATTATTTTACAATATATTTAAATATTTAAATTAATATCCACAAAAAATAAAAAGGTGGAACATAATTATAATATTACTGTAAGGTTTTAGCATATGTTATTCTCTGCTCCTGCCTTCTTCAATATTCTTTCAAATGGTGCTACTGGTAACTCTCCCATTAATCTTTTTAATTTTGTCACAATCTAATTTATTTGTTTTATAATATAAATTATAAAACATTAACTCTATATGTATCCGGCAGATGATGACGTTTATCCCCGTCTGAGTGATGATGAGTAGCAAGCCGACTGATGCCTCTTTTTATAAATCAACTATATATTTTATTATCCACATATCTTCTTCTTTTTTAACTTCCATTTTATGGTAAGTTACTGCTTTTACTTCTTCTTTTATGTTATGTTTTTCTTTGTTTATTTTTTCTCCATATGCTATGCATTTTAATTTATATCCATTATTATCTTTCTCAATTTTTATGTTAAAGTCACTAAAAACTAAATTTTCTACATCACTATAAAAAATCAACTCATTTAGGAAATTATATAAAAGTTCTTCTAAATTTTCTCCTGACACTTCAAATTCTATTTTTTCTTTTTTATCAACTTTGTCTATATCTACCATTATGTGAAAAAGTCCCTTAGCCGCTTCTTTAAAGGCATCTTCTAAACTTTTCCCCTTAGCAATAACACCCATATCTGCAGTAGTTTCAAAATATTCAAACATCTAAATCACCTCAATAGTATAACCACTACAACTATTTTCCTTATATTCCTTAATTTCAAAATCTACATCTAAAAAGTGCTTAACCACCCAAATGTTAGTTTTTGTATGATTTGTAATTTCTGAAACTCCAACTATTCCTTTACCAAATCCTAAAAATGGAATAACTTGATCTCCCATATATTTATCTAAAGCCATTCCCGTATTTCTTGCTGCCAATAACTCTCTTACAGCCCTTTCGGCAACAATTTCTGCCCTCAATCCTTTTTCACCCAAACAACTACTTCCAATAGTGTCGTTCCATAATACAATTCCTGCCCCAGTGGATAAACCTCTTGAAGTTTCTATTTTTATATTTGGAGTTAGTTTTTCTTTATTTAATAATTCTACTGCCTTTTTTCTCATTCTTCTCGCTATATTTACATCTAAATTTTGCACATAACTAATTCCCTCAACTAAATCAGATTTAGAATGCTCTATTAAGTTAAATTTTTTAATTTTTGATGGCTTAACTGTAAAAATAACTTCTCCTCCACCTTCTGGATAAAATCCTCTTTTTAATACTTTCAATTCAGTCAATATTCCAAAATCTTTGAGAATTTTTAGAGTTATATTTTTAACGTAGTCTATTGGTGGAGATTTCTTAACATCAGTTCCTCCTTTAATTTTCACTGTAAATTTTTTATCAATCCCTAAGGATAAAGGTAATAATGTCTGTATAACTAAGGATATACTACCAGCAGTTCCTATATTTATCTCAAAATCTTTTGGAGCTAATTTTGAAGGAATAAAAATTAACTCTTCAGAACCAACATACAGCCCATAAACTTCTGCATTGCAAAGTTTTTTTACTGCCTTAACAGATGCAACATGTTGATGAGATAAACCTTTATTTTTTCTTTTTTTTCTAATGTTTATTATTTTTACTGGTTTTTGCGTTAATGCAGATAAACTTACAGAGGTCCTAACAATCTGTCCTCCACCTTCTAAATAACTACCATCAATAACAATTAAATCCTCACTCAAAGCATCACCTTAATAATTCTTTATAAAATTTAACTTTTAATTTTTCTAAGTTTTGCGATAAAGAATGGCTCATTTGGAGGAATTACTCTTAAAGTTCCTTCTATTCCCCCTCCAATTACATTTATTTTTTTAAAGTTGTTTTCAATTGGTAAAAGTTCTACATCATCTCTTTTATTTAATATGTATCTTATAACTTCCTCATTCTCTTCCTCTTCGGCAGAACAAGTGCTATAAACTAAGATTCCCCCTTCTTTTAGTAAGTCAATTCCTATATTTAATAGTTCTTTCTGTCTCAATGAACAGTATTTTATATCCTCTTTTGAAACATTTCTATTTTTATCTTTAACTATATTTCCAGTGCATGGAGCATCCAACAAAATTTTATCAAAAAGGATATTATTTTTTAATAAGTAATCTTTGTATATTCTCATATCTTTGTTTATAATTATTGTATTTAAAATTCCCATTCTATTTATGTTTGATTTTAATGCTTTAATTCTTGATTTACTTATATCAACAGCCACTATTGTTCCTGAGTTTTCCATTAATTGGGCTAAATGTGTTGTTTTCCCTCCGGGAGCGGCACACATATCTAATACAAAACTATTTTTTTCTGGATTTAAGACAATTGAAGGAATCATTGAGGAGATAGATTGAGGAATGTAATAGCCAAATAAGTATTCAGGAGTACAACCTATAGAAAATGGAGATTTTATTACTTTAAAAGCATAATGTAGGAAAGTTTCTTCTAAGATAATATTTTTCTCTTCTAATCTTTTTTTTAGTATTTTAGGATCTATTTTTAATGTATTTACCCTTATATACTGCATTCTTTCCCTCTAATAATGTCAATAACTTTCAAATATCCTAAAACTAATATTGGAACAAAAGTTAATAAAACTAAATATCCTATAATATCGTGATAAAATATTGGATTTTTGGGATGAAGATTTACAAAATAACAAACTAAAACAATTCTAAAAATATTTACAAAAAATGCCAATAATAGGAAAAATAACCCAATTATAAATTCTTTAATATTTTTGGAGTATAAAATAGTGAGAGATAATATTCCAGATGTTATAAAACTTCCAGTGCATTCTTTGATTATTTCTATATTTGCATTTGGTAAATATATAATGTTATTTACAATTTTTGCATTAGGAATTATTAGTTTAACAAAAATATATGAATGATAGGTAACTACTTCAACAATATATTCTCCAAAATAATTCAAAATAAAAAATAGAAAAAAGAATAGGATATAAAATTTTATTAAAAATACAATTGTTTCTTTTTTATTTTTACCACTTGTGAATATAGCCACCACCACGAAATTGTTCTCCATCTATAAACTGCCCTTTTTCTATAATTCTGCCAATTTTGTGAATTTTTGAATAATCCTTTACAATATCTTTAACTTTATTATATTTTGATGTTGTAAATAAAAGTTCAAACTCTTCTCCACTGTTTAAAACAACTTTTATAGGGTTAAGATTAAATTCTTCACAAAATTCAATAACATCTTCTGGAATTAATTTATAGATTTTATCCTCATATAACTCAAAATTTTTAAAATATTTAATTTCTTTCCCCAAACCATCTGAAATATCGCAACATCCACTTATATATTTATTCATTAAAATTCCTTCTTTAACTCTCGCGATAGGTTTTTTTAATTTTTCAATAATTTTAGGATATTTCTCACAGAGTTTTTTAAACTCACTGTTACTAATTTTTTTATCTTTAAACATATAGTATAAGGTTAAGGCACAATAAACTCTCCCTAAATCGTTAGTTACACATATCCAATCTCCAACATTTCCCTTCCTGTAAATTGGATTATCTGTTATCCCAATTGCAGAGCCTGATAAAATTAGTTCATCTCCTTTATTTGTATCTCCACCAACTACTGGACAGTCATACAGTTTAGAGAAATCATTTAAACCAGTGTAGAGTTCTTTAATAAAATTTTCATTTGCCTCTTTTTCAGATAAAGATATTGACAATAAAAACGCCAAAGGTTTAGCACCCATAGATGCAATGTCAGAAACATTTGCAGTTAAAATTCTCCCTCCAATTTCGTAGGGTTTAAATATAGAAGGAATGTGAGTTTTTTTAATCATCATATCTGTTGTAAAAACTAAATAAAGATTATCATTAATCTTTATAATTGCACAATCATCATCAATTCCTTTTGTAATATAATTATTAGAATACTTTAAGGTTTTTTTAATTATTTCAATTATTGTTATTTCGTCCATTTTATCCTCTATTATTTATTTTTATTGTTTAAATCAGTTAGATAACTTCCTAATATGTTCCCTTTCATATCTACAACTATACATCCAAATTTAATTCCATTCCATCTTTCACTAACTCTTTCAACAACTCTTTTAGCTATAAGATTAAAAACATCTTTTAAAACTCCTCTTTTCTCTAAAATTTTTAAAACTTCCTCAGTAGTGTTTGAATATAAAATTTTCTTTAAATCCTCCTTATCATCAATAAATAAAGAGGAATAGGCAGTTAAAATCTCATTTCTACAATCAGCAACTTTTGAGTGAGTATTATAAATTCCACCAGATAACTTAATTATTTTCCCAGCATGCCCCAATATTATTATTTCCTTAACACCTTTCTCTTTTGCTTTATCGAGCATAAATCCCCAAAAGTTTGAAACCTCAATAATTTCCTCATCTTTTGCCTTTAATATTTGTTTAGCAAATCTTACTCCAATATTTCCAGGAACAAAAATTAATCTTTTAAATCCATTTGCCAATGCTACATCTATTTGAGGTACTAAAGAATTCATATAAGCCTCGTTAGACATAGGTCTAACTATTCCAGTGGTTCCTAATATTGACAATCCACCAATAATCCCTAACTTAGGATTTAATGTCTTTTTAGATAACTCTTTACCTTTTGGTATTGATATTATAACTTCAACCATCTCATTATCATTTAGCAATTTTAATAGATTTGTTTTAATCATCTCCCTTGGCTTTGGATTTATTGCATACTCTCCTTTTTTTACCTGCAAACCATCCTTAGTAACTATTCCTACTCCTTCCCCACCTTTAATTACAACATCTCTTTTCCCTTTTTTTAATACAACTTCAGTTATAACCTCAACGCCATTAGTTATATCTATATCTTCTCCAGCATCTTTAACAACTACTGCCCTCGCTCTATTATCATCTAATTTTTCAATTTTTTTTATTGGAATGATTAACTTATCTCCATTTAAATTTTCAATTTCAACATAATCAAGTTTTTTTCCAAATTTTAAATAATACAATGCTGAATAAGCCCCAGCAGTGGCACAAGAGCCAGTGGTATAACCAAATTTTGATTTTTTTCTAAAATCATATATCATACTATTTCCCTTATTTTTCTTTATCTTCTTCTCCTTCTTCTAAATCTCAACTTTTTAGTTATTAAGGGAATTCTTTCCACTTCAAGAGCGTCAGATGTAGGATAAACCTCTGAAATATATGCTGAAAAGGTTATTGGAAATCTTTGCCTTTTCATCTCATCTATAATATCCTCCAATATAAATGGATTTAAATAAATTTTATTGTCAATAATTTCAAACTCTATCTCATTTTCTTCCAATATATTTGCAATTTCTTTTAAATCCTCTTTATTATCAAAAATCATGATTCCTCTTAATAATAAACCCTCGTCAGTTATTACTTCATAAGGTTTAGCAACATTTTTAGCCCTATTTATAAGTCTATTTTTCATTTGAATAGCATCCTTTAAAACTGATGGACAGTAATGGATAAACATATTTCCTTTAAATTCTTTAATAACTTTTAAAGATGTTTCTTCACTTCCTGCTATAGCGTTACTAACATCATTCTTTGGATAAAACCCTCTCTTTTCTAATTCATAATAGTTTTCTTCAGAAAATTCAAATTCATTAATATTCATAAATTTTGCTAATCCATCAACAGATTCAGCCAACTTTAAAATCTCATTTTCCATATTTGGAATCCCTGGAATTTCAACGCCAACATCTTCAATATATTTATTACATAAACTCAACTTATCACATAAAAATTTTACATACTCCTCATTATATCCTTCATTAAATATCTTTGTTGGATGCAACCTTATTTCATCCAAACCAGCTTCTTTTAATATTTTTAATTTATCTTCAGTTACACTTTCTGGCGTAGTATATAGATGAGCGTGGAACTCTTTAAATTCATCTTTTAAAGCCTTTAAAAATTTTACAGTTCTATTTATTTTTAGTAAAGGATCTCCTCCTGTTATACCAACTCCTCTACTACTACATAACTTTGCCTCATCAATTGCCTCTTCAACAGTTGTAATCAATCTTTCATTTGCATATATTACATCTTTATTTTTTCTTTTTTCAGATAGTGGGCAATAATAGCAATTACTATTACAAATTCCAGTAATAAATAAAACTAACTTCTCTCCCTTAACGCACTGCTTACAACCTTCTGGCAATTTATTGTAATTTTTTTCTATGTATTTCTTTATTTCCTCAACATTCATACGAACCACCAATAGAATTATATACTATAAATTTAAAATAATAATAATGGCGGATGATGAACGGAGTAGCTGCTGAACTGTGATGAGTGATGGGCGAACTGACGCCACTTTTTATTTTTTATTTTAAACATATTAATTAAAATATTTGAACTTATTTTAATTTTTATAATAAAGATTTTTATATTTTTTTTCATACTTTAATTTCTATAAATAGTAAAAATATAAGGTGAAATAATGGAGGTTGGAGATATCGTCAAAATAGAAACAGATAAAGGAATTTTTGAAGGTCTCTTATTACCTTCAACAGATGAAAATATTATAACAATAAAGATGAAAAACGGTTATAACGTTGGTATACTAAAAGAAAATATAAAAAATATTGAAGTTGTAGCCAAGGGAGAAAAGCCAAAGTATGAACTTCCTCCTTTAAATATTAAAAAGAATGAAAATTTAAAAACAGTGTCTATTTTATCCACTGGTGGAACTGTTGCATCAAAAGTGGATTATAAAACAGGGGCTGTTCATCCCTCTTTTACAGCAAATGATTTAATTAGGGCAGTTCCAGAACTTTTAGATATTGCCAATATAAAAGGGAGGGCTATTTTAAATATACTAAGCGAAAATATGAAGCCAGAGTATTGGAAAAAGATTGCCGAAGAGATTAAAAAAGAGATAGAAGATGGGGCTGATGGGATTGTTATAGCACATGGAACAGATACAATGAGTTATACTGCCTCAGCATTATCATTTATGGTTAAGGCAGATGTTCCAATAGTTTTAGTTGGTGCTCAGAGAAGTAGTGACAGACCTTCATCAGATGCTCCTTTAAACTTAATAAGTGCTGTCTTAGCAGCAAAAGAGAATATTAAAGGGGTTTATGTTGTTATGCACGGGGAGAGTGGAGATACATTCTGTTATTTACATAAAGGAGTTAAAGTTAGAAAATGTCATTCTTCAAGAAGGGATGCATTTAAATCTATAAATACAATCCCTGTTGCAAAAATAAATCCATTCACAAAGGAAATTATTTATTTGCAAGAAGTGGAAAAATCAGAAAATACAAAAAATGTAGAAATAAACACTAACTTAGAGGAAAAAGTGGCATTAATAAAAATCTATCCGGGTATGGATGGGGATATTATTAGATTTTATGTTGATAAAGGTTATAAAGGAATTGTTTTAGAAGGAACTGGATTGGGACATGCTCCAGATTATATATTTGATGACATAAAGTATGCGATAGATAATGATGTTATTGTCGTTATGACAACTCAAACGATAAATGGAAGAGTGAATATGAATGTTTATTCAAATGGTAGAGAATTGCAAAAGTTAGGAGTTATTGGATGTGAAGATATGTTACCAGAGGTTGCCTTAGTTAAATTAATGTATCTCTTAGGAAATTATGAGCCAGAGGAAGTTAAAAGATTAATCAACAAAAATTTAATTGGAGAAATTGAATATAGGAGTAGATTTGACTGTTATTAAATAACTGTTATTAAATAAATGTGTAAATTTACGGTGATAAAATGGAGATTGATTATGAAAAAATTGGTTTAAAGGTTGGATTGGAAATTCATCAACAGTTAAATACAAAGAGAAAGTTATTCTGCCACTGTCCTACTATTTTAAGAGATGATGAGCCAGATGGAGAGATTGTTAGAGTTTTAAGACCTTCTTTGAGTGAGATGGGAGAAGTTGATAGAGCGGCTTTAATAGAGGCAAGGAAAGGAAAGAAATATATTTATCAATATTACAATGACACAACTTGTTTGGTTGAATTAGATGAAGAGCCCCCACATTTACCAAGTGAAGAGGCTTTAAAGATAGCGTTAGAAGTGGCTTTATTGATGAATATGTCTATTGTTGATGTTGCCTATGTTATGAGAAAGATAGTTATTGATGGCTCTAACACATCTGGTTTTCAGAGGACTATATTTTTAGCAAGAGATGGATATATAGAAACATCTGAAGGTAAAGTAGGGATAACAAGTCTATGTTTGGAAGAGGATGCCGCAAGAAAAATTGAAGAGAGGGATGATGCAGTTGTTTATAACTTAGACAGGTTGGGAATTCCATTGGTAGAAATTTCTACGGCCCCAGACATTAAAACACCAAAAATGGCTAAAGAAGCGGCAAGAAGAATTGGGGAAATTTTGAGAGCTACTGGAAAGGTTAAAAGAGGATTGGGAACTATAAGACAAGATATAAATATATCAATTAAAGATGGAACAAGAATTGAAGTTAAAGGAGTGCAAGATTTAGATTTAATTGAAAAAGTTGTTGAAAATGAAGTTATAAGACAACTAAACTTATTAAAGATTAGAGATGAATTAAGAAAAAGAAATGCAGAAGTTGTTGAGAAGATATATGATGTTACAGAAATATTTAAAGATTGTAAATCAAAAATTATACAAAACGCTTTAAAGAAAAAGAATGGAAAGGTTAAAGCAGTTTTATTAAAAGGATTTTCTGGTTTGGTTGGTAGAGAAATTCAGCCAGGTAGGAGATTGGGGACTGAATTTTCAGATAGGGCTAAGGTTATAGCCGGAGTAGGAGGAATCTTTCATACAGATGAATTACCAAAATATGGAATTACTGAAAAAGATGTTAAAAAACTTAGAGAATATTTAAATGCAAATGAAAAAGATGCCATAGTTATAGTTGCAGATGAAGAAAGTAAAGTTGATAAGGCATTAGAGGCTGTTATAGAAAGGGCTAAGGAAGCATTAATTGGTGTTCCAGAGGAGACAAGAAAGGCTTTAAGTGATGGAAATACAGCATATTTAAGACCTCTTCCCGGAGCCGCAAGGATGTATCCTGAAACAGATATACCTCCAATAACTATAAAGAAGGAGATGATTGAAGAAATAAAAAATAATTTGCCTGAACTTCCAGAAGAGAAATTTGAAAGATTTAAGAAAGAATATAAATTAAATGATGAATTGGCAAAAAAAATGGTTTTAAGCTATTACGTTGATTTGTTTGAATACTTATGCAATAAATTCAAAAATATTAAGCCTTCATTAATTGCTACTACATTAGAAAATACATTAAAAGAGATTAGAAGAGAAGGTTATGACATAAATAAATTAGAAAATAGACATTTTGAGGAATTATTTAATGCACTGTCTAATGGAGAAATTGCTAAGGAAGGGATTATTGAAGTTTTAAAAGGATTTTGTGAATATCCTGATAAAAATATAAATGAAATCTTAGAAATTAAAGGACTAAAAAGATTATCAAAAGAAGAAGTTGAGAAAATTATAGAAAATATAATTAAAGAGCATTTAGATGTGGTTAAAGAAAAAGGTTTAAAAGCATATGGATTTTTAATGGGTAGATGTATGGCTAAATTAAGAGGAAAAGCTGATGGAAAACTAGTAAATGACATTTTAAGAAAAAAATTAGAAGAAATCATTTAAAATTTTAAATTTTTACTTAGAAACTCCTACTGTTGTTAATTTTGCATATTTTACATTATTTAAACTTTTTAACTTTTCAGTTAATTCAATTATTCTTTCTTGATGACCTTTAACTACAATAATTCTAAGAAGTTCGTCATTAACAAAAACTTGTAAAGAAACTAAGATAACATCTTTATATTTTTTTTCAATATCTAATATCTGCTTATATATTTTTTTTGGGAATATTACTGTTATATCTCCTGCCTTTGATTCTATTCTATGAAGCCACTCATATTTTTTTACATAATTTTCCAAAGATTCTCGAATAATTTCAGATCTTGATTTATTTAATTCTTTTGTAATCTCGTCTAACTCTTTTAAAAGATCTTTTTGAATCGTAATAGTTATCCTTTCCATCATACATAACACCGAACACCAATAATTAGTTTTAAATAAAACTAAATAATATTTCCAATTGCATCATATAATTTCCCATTTACTACTGTATAAATTGGAAATCCTTTAACTATAAATTTATCAAAAGGACTAAATTTTGCCTTAGATTTGAATAATTCAGCATTAATTTTTCCTTCTTTTTTCAAATCAACAATAGTTAAATTTGCCAAATTACCCTCTTCAATTTTGTTATTTATATTAAATATTTTAGATGAATTCTCTGATAATATCCTTATAGCGTCAAATAATGTTATTAAATTTTTATTAACTAAATTTAAAGTTAATGGAACGATAGTCTCAATTCCAGGAATTCCAGAAGGACAGTTTTTAACATCTTTAAGTTTCTCTTCCAATAGATGTGGAGCGTGATCAGAGGCGATTATATCAACATCTTTATTTATAATACCTTTAATTAACGCTATGTTATCTTCCTTACTCCTCAAGGGTGGATTAAATTTTCCAAAACCTTTTAATTCCTCAGCCATATCTTTATTTAAATAAATGTGGTGGGGAGTAACTTCAACAGTTATCTTAACATTTTTTAATCTTTGTTTTGCATCTTTTATTATTTCCAATGATTTTTTTGTAGATATATGACAAAAATGAATATGTGGCTTATATTTCCCAACTTTATCAATAAATAGTAGGGTTTTTATAACTTCTCTAACTGCCTCAACTTCTGATTTTTCATCTCTTATTTTACAGTGGTCTATCCAACTCTCTAACTTATAAATTTCCATATTTTTATTAATTATATCCTTATGCTCCGCGTGAATACAAAAACGCTTATTTTGATTTAAAATATCTTTTAACTTTGAATAATCTTCAATATATAAATCACCCACAGATTTAACCATAAATATTTTATAAGCCATAGCCTCCTTTACATTTTCAAGATAATTTTTTTCTGTAACGCCAAAATTTAAAAATATGTTTATTTTACTCTCTTTTTTACAGTCTTCAAGTTTTTTATAAAAAAGTTCTTTTGTAGTTATTGGAGGCTTATTGTTAGGCATATCTATGGCAAAACACACTCCTCCATTTATTCCTGCCAAACTTCCACTTAAAAAATCCTCCTTTTCACTTTCTCCCCATCTAAAATGGACATGAGCATCAATAACTCCTGGAATGACAATATAATTTTTTAAATTAACTTTTTCATCATCTATATTTATATTCTTAGAGATTTTTTTAATTCTACCATTTTCAATTAAAATATCACATTCAACAATCTTATTATCTTTTACTATTCTACAATTTTTAAGTAACATACTCTCACTAATTAAATTAATTTCTGCATAATCAACTTAAATAAAATCTTAAATCCTGTCTTAACATTGGTTCCTCTTGCCATTGAATATTCAGTATATATTGTTTTTATTGGTACTTCCTTAATTTTTAAATTAAATTTTTTTGCTAAAATTAAAAATTCTGACGAAACTTCGTATTTATCACTCTTTAACTCCTTAACAATTTTTTTTACCGCTTCATAAGAAAATGCCCTTAAACCACTTTGGCTGTCAGTTACTAAATAACCACCCATCAAGTAAGTTATAAAATTTAATCCAAAGTTTCCAATTCTTTTAACTAATGGCATATTCTTTAACTCATTTTTGTTCATCATCCTACTACCTATAACAAAATCATATCCCTCAAATATTGGCTTTACGACTTTTTCAACATCCTTAGGATGATGTTGTCCATCAGCGTCAAAAGTAACAATAACCTTTGGTTTATAGAGTAAAGCACATTTAATTCCAGTTCCTAATGCTCCTCCCAATCCTCTATTTAATATATGCCTACACACAATAACATCCTCTTTTTTTGCCAATTCGTAAGTTTTATCTTTTGAACCATCATCAACAACAATTATGTTTTTATATCCTTCTTTTTTCAAATTTTTTAAAGTTGTTGAAATCATTTTCTCTTCATTATATGCTGGAATTACAATAAATATATCTTCTTTATTAATTTGGATGTTTTGCCTTTGATCCATTATTTTCACCTATTACCTTACAGAATGCAAATGCACCAACAACACCACATATAAATATAGCCAATGCTATATTATTAGCAAAGGCAATATTGTATTTTTGAGAAATTACTACTAGTAAAGTACCAATAACTGCTGTCAATATAGATTCACCAATTAAAACATTGGCTGTTCCTTTTTTAAATGCTAATCTTAAACCTACCAATGCTGAGAAACTTAATGCAATAATTGCAAACAGCCAAACTATGAAATTCATTTTATCACCATATTTATGTTAAAGAATATTTTACCATCAAAAATATAAATATAATTGCTCCAATAAATACAGATAGCCAAACCCATATATTCATAATAAATAAAAATTTAAAGATTTGTTCTCTTTTTTCATATAAAAGTCTTTTTATTGGATCTTTTCCATAATATTTTTTTCTTTTCATAATTATCACTTACTAATTTAATCGTATAAAGAAAATTTAAATATAATTTGAGTTGTTGTTGGTAGTTCTCTTCTAACGATCCTCAACTCTGGTTTATATATGTATAATACATCTTCCTCTGAGAACATATTTATATCTCTCCCTAATATTTTTGAAATTACTTTTACCTCTTCTTTACCACTAACTTTTATAGCTCCACCTAATGAAGGATCTACTTCTAAAACTATTGGAATCTTTAAATCTTCACTACTACCTATCTCTCTTAGAAGTTCAAGCTCTCTCCTCTTTATTCTATGCCTCTTACCGTTGATTATTATATGAGGTTTCTCTTCATTTAATAAATCTTTTAATCTTTTTCTTTTAAATGATACTTTAAATTCTCTTATTATTCCTTTAATAATTCTATCTAAGTTTTTGTCTTCCATGAATATCACATTTATAGTATTTGATAAAAATAGCAAAATATTTTATAAGGTATTTAATAAATATATATTGGTTATAATACTTTAATAATACTTTTAATATTAATTTAATTTCTGAATTTTTGCATTAAAAAGGTTTTGCGAGGGCGAGATTGTGAAAGTAATGAAGGTTGTTCAAAATAAAGAAATAATTTACATATATCCAACTACTACAATAAGAAAGGCTTTAATGACGATGAACGAAAATAAATACAGAAGATTACCAATAGTAAATCCTGGAAATAACAAATTGGTAGGAATATTAACAAGTATGGATATTGTAGATTTTATGGGAGGGGGCTCAAAATACAATTTAACGAGAGAAAAACATAATAGAAATCTATATGCCGCAATAAATGAGCCTGTTAGAGAAATAATGGAAGAAAATGTTATTACACTTAAAGAAAATGCTGATTTGGATGACGCAATAGAAACCTTCTTAACGAAAAACGTTGGTGGAGTTCCAATAGTCAATGATGACTATCAATTAATATCAATGATTACTGAAAGGGATGTAATTAGAGCATTATTAGATAGGATAGATGAAAATGAAGTTATAGATGATTACATAACGAGAAAAGTTATTTTTGCTACGCCAGGGGAGAGATTAAAAGATGTTGCGAGAACTATGGTTAGAAATAAGTTTAGAAGATTACCAGTTGTTAGTGAAAAGAAATTGGTTGGAATTATAACATCAACTGACTTTATTAGACTTTTAGGTAGTGATTGGGCATTTAATCACTTACAGACTGGAAATGTTAGAGAAATAACAAATGTGAGAATGGAGGAAATAATGATAAGAGATGTTATAACTGCAAAAGAAGGAGACAAATTGAAAGATGTGACTAAAATTATGGTAACCAATGATATAGGGGCTTTGCCTGTGGTTGATGAAAATATGAGAATAAAGGGAATTATTACAGAAAAGGATGTTTTAAAATACTTTGCTAAATAATGATTTTATTTTTTTATTTTTTATAATAATATTAATTTACTTTTTTAAAGTATTTACTATTTTACTATTATTAAGAACTTTAATATCAATCTTTTTATACATTGCTAAGTAGTGTATTTTATTGGAAGAATCATAAATAACTCAGTAATGTATAAATATTTAAAAACTAAAATAATTCTATCGTAAAATTGGAAAATATAACTTTACAAAAATAAAGTGGCGATGAAGCTTCTATATAGAAGCTGAGCCTTATCAATAATCTTAAAGTTTAGTTGGTGTATAGATATGGGAAGTTTTGCATTATGGTATTTTGGATATGACTATAAATATGAAAAAAGATTTAATGGAAATGTAAACGATTTACTAAATAGAAATTTTAACTATGCAATTGCTTTGGAAGTTAGTGAAGGGAAAGATATACCACAAAGTGGCTTTTTATATATTGATGGATATAATGATGGTAAAGAACTTGGAAAATGGATAGACCATCATTTAAGAGGAATAGACTACTTTGTTGCAATTCCTTATTATAAAGAAGGTTGTAGTAATCGTGGAGAAAGAAGAGGATTAGATTATTGGAAAGGTTATATAGATGGAGTATATGACAATACAAGTGGTTATCAAATTGGATTCTATTGGAATTTAGAATCTTGTGGGCAAGTTAAATGGGGTTATATAACCGATTATGAGTTAAATGAGTTATCTAACTACATAAGAAACGAGCAATATCAACAATTTATATGGATTCCCTCATTAGGAGGGAGATCAATTCAACAACTTGAAGATTCTGGAGTACAAAATACCATGAAATATTTTAATTATGTATTTTGTCAGCCAAATTATTATCAAAGAAATACAATGCAAGATGGTTCTTAATATACATATAATAAGTTAGTTGAGATTTTAAACTGGATATGGGAAGCATCTTGGAATTCATATATCGAATTGGAAGCAGATAGCCAAGTTCTTAGCAATTATAATAAAGTATTAAGAGCATGTGAATACGTTAATGCACAGAAAGATTCAGTAGTTGGCGATATTTGGCCACAGAGGGCATATTATTTTGATACAAAAAAGGAAGTCATTGATAGAGTTAGATATACTTGTCCAGAATGGTAATAAATATTTATTATTTTTATTAATTTTTTATTTAAACATTTTGGTGATAAAATGATAATAAAAAAGAATTTCCTAATTTTATTAAGTTTTTTTATATTAATATCAATTCTCCCAGTTAATGCATCAGATAGCAAATGGAGTTCTATTCAACATAATGGAGACATTTTGATTATAATTTATAATAATAACATTTATTTATACAATGGAACTCTGAAAAATATAACTCCAAAGTATATTGTTTATCTAAATAAAACATACTCCAATGAAGAGATTAACAGACATTTTGGATATTTATATTATAAGGATAGTTTTATCTTGGGAAATCGAACTTTTATCGTATGTAATGCTTGGGATGGTTGTAGTATTGGTAAATTGGATATTAACGATAGAACACTATATTTATATAGTTTTAATTTAGGAGAATTTTACAATCTAAAAAGTAATAATAATGATGCTTTAGGATGTTTTAATAATAAAGAAGGTATGGGAGCAGAGCCAATATTGGTTGAATTAAAATATAACTCAACTACAAATAACTTAATATGGATTGGAGATAGTTTTTATGGTTTAAACTTAAATTTGAGTAAGTATTTGTTTAAATTGTTTAAATATATAAATCACTCTAAGAATTATTATTTTTATGAATTTGAACCAATAAATTATTGTTTTGATTACAATCCAAAAGGAAAATATTGGCTTATTTATGGTAATGGGATTTTTTCAGTCGTTTATATGAAAAATGATACCAGTTTAAAATATGTAGATAATTATTTAAAATTCTTAGTGAAATATAACAATATATTTTACGATTTTAAATACTTTAATTATTCATTATGTCAAATAGTTTATAATAAATATGGAAATTACTGGATTTGTGTAGGAGAAAATAAATTATATCTTTTAGATAATGACTTAAATTTAATAAAAACTATTTGTGTAAATAAGAGTATATATAAAGTTTTTCCAATAAATAAAGATGACATTTATTTAATTTACCCCAAAAAGGCAGTTATGGAAATTTGGAGAATAGAAAAGGTTAAAGTTAAAAATAATATTACTAAAGAAACCGTAGAAAAATATAGAGAGTATAATAAAACCCCTCCTCTATATCTTACAGAATATAAAGAAGTAAAGGTTGGAGAAAAGGTTGTGAATATTAATGATTTACCGAAGTTAGAAAGCAATATAGAAGAAAATAAAAATTATACCTATGATATTAAAACCTACCTCTATGGAATTGAAAAAATTAACTTACAAAATAATAAAGTTGTTGAAATAGATATAGACAATTTAAATTCAATAGATGTTGGTTATAATGGAAGATACTTTATTTTAATTGGAAATGATTCATCATTATATATCTTTAACAATGGAACGTATAAAAAAATTGCTAATTTGAATAAATTAAGTGAAAATATCCAAAAGTCTTCTAATAACAAAATAATTACTGATAAATCTAGTAATAATCTGACGAATTATTACTTACTTGGAATTGTTATAGCAATAATTTTAATTTTTGGTTATATTTTATGGAAGAAAAATTAAATTACTTTTTATTTACATTAATATTTTTACTAAACTTTCATTATACACTAATATAGAAAATTTTAAATATATTGAAAGAAAATTTATTCTTATAAAATTATAAAGGTGAATAGTAGTATTTTAAACGTTCTAATATATGGAGTTTTATTTATCATCTCATCTATATTATATATTGTTAAAAAGGATAAGTCGTTCTTAATACTGTCTATATTATGTTTTATAGTGTTAATTTTACAATTCTTAAGTATAAATCCATATTTATACATATTAGAATTATTTTTGGTTATGGGTATAATTATAACTACACTGTATATTTTAAGAAAAGATAAATTTTTGTTATTTTTAGCAGTTTTTGGATTAATAATTCCTTTTTTACAATTTGACATTCCAAAATTTCCATATAATATTTTATCATTTCCTTTATTTATCTATGTTAAATTATTTGTTCCTAAAAATATGAGTGGAATTTATTATTACAGTCCTTTTGTAGTAATTCCTCTATCTATGTATGGTTGGATATTGATTGGTTTAATAATAAAGATAATTTATAAATATTTAAATAAATTAAAAATAGATTATAATTCATAATAAAGGGGGTATTTATGACAAAAAATATAAATATGGAGTATGTTTTGGCATCTTTAACTTATATATCCTTCATAATACTTCCAGTTTTAGTTCCTTTGATATTTGCTATTATTTTTAGGAAAAATAAATTTATATTATTCCATTCAATTCAGGCAATGTTTATTCACATAATTTTATTGGAATTTATATCCCTATCGATCCCATTCTTTAAATCTATTTGTAAATATATTTTTATTTTATCCATAAACACTCAAAATCCTATGATTGATAATTTAGAGATTGTTTTTGGAATATTGTATCTATTAGTTGTTATAACACCAATTTTATTAGGAACATATTATTCCTCTGGTGGAAAATGGTTTAGATTTCCATTGATTGGGTTTATTTCTGAAAAGATTGTACATTATTTAGACAAATAAATTTTTATTTTTTATTATTTGGTTTGATTATAGTAGTTCCAATATTATACACAAAATAACAATGTATAAATATTTATAGATTAAAATAAACTTTAACAAAAATTAAGTGATAGTTATGGATATAAATGAAATGCAAAATAAAAAACTGAAAAATAAAAGATTGGGGCTTATAATTGGTAGTATTATTTGGTTTGGAATATTATTCTTATCAGTTATTGTTAGTTTCTATCTACTAATCATACAATTTAAATGTACTGATGAAATTAGTTATTTGTTGTATGTCATTACTACTCTTTTATTTTCAACCTGTATCTTAATTGGGATTTATTGGTTTAATGAAGGAAATCCAATACTTAAAAAATTACTAAAAATAGATGGAACATTTTTAATAGTCGGAATTATAATAGCTATATTTGAGATTATATTAAATCAACCTTATCATCATTATAATGAATATTTACCTTTAACAATCTATATGATTAGGTTAATGCTTGTCTATATGTCAATTGATGAGTTAGTATTATATTAACATTTTCAAATTGATAATAATAAAAATTGATATGGTGAAAATATGAAAGTTCTCGTTTCTGGAATTGTAGATTTATCAACAATTGATTATCCAAAAAAATGCTCTTCTGTTATATTTTTGTATGGTTGTAATATGAGATGTTCATATTGTCACAATTTAAAATATATCTTAGAGCATAAAAATGAAATGACTGTGGATGAGTTATTTAAAAATATAGATTTTTTCTTCTCTGAGGCAATAGTTATAAGTGGGGGAGAACCTACTCTACAAAAAGATGCAGTAATTGAAATAGCAAGATATGCGAAAAAAAATGGATTTCCAGTGAAAATTGACACTAATGGAACTAATCCAGAAGTTATTGAATATTTAATAAATCACAATCTTATTGATTATGTAGCTGTTGATGTAAAATGTAGATTTGACAAATATAAGGAATTTACAAAATGTAAAGAAGATGGAGAAACTATTAAAAATAAAATATTAAAAATTATTGATTTATGTAAAAAAAATAATGTATTTGTTGAATGTAGAACTACATATGTTCCAAAGGTTATGGATAAAAGTGATATTAAGGAAATAGCAAAAACTGTTAAAAATTGTGATTTATATGTTATTCAACAATTTGAACCAAAAGATGCTTATAATAAAGAATTTAGAAAACTACCCTCTCCAAAAGAAAAAGAACTAAGAGAATTGGGAAAAATAGCAAAGAAATATATAAATAATGTCAATATAAGAACTGTAAATGGTGTTTTTGAAATTTAAATAATTTATTTATTTCCTCCAAGAACTCTTGCTATTTTATACTGACCAACTGCCTCTATATACTCTACTTCACATCCTGGTTCTAAACCTTCAATACCTTCTGGAATTGGTAATTCTAAGGTTTCATAAGTTTGTAAGTCCATTATTTGAACCATATCTCCTATAATTGCTAAAACTTGTCCCTTTCTTCTGTCGATTATTGGAACTTCTACTTTACTTGATGTTGGAGCAACGAATTCTTTTTTAACTTTCTCAAATAGCCCAATTCCTACTACTCTTGCCTTAGCTCCTCCGTGTTTTCCTGGCTTTGAAACACTGATATCTACAATTTCACATGGGATTCCATCAATCATAACATACTGTCCTACTTTCAATGAACCAACATTAACTTGCTTAGTTCCTGGCATTTTATCACCTTTAACTAATTTCATTAAAGAGGTTTTTTATAACTATTTCTTTATGTTATATAAATATTACTCTCCTTTATATTCTTGATTATTTTCTTTTATTATAAGGTTAATATGCATTGATATACCACCAATTGCTGCAGCAATCTTTTTGTTTTTTTCAAAGACTTTTTCTGAAACAACACTATATAGATCTCTTGATTCTAAAGCATATTTGACCATCAATTTCTTTAATTTAGGCATATTTTGTTCAACATAGTGTGTTGATAAATTTCCTTTTAAGAAGTTTTCCTCTTCTAAAACAGCTCTATGAAATGGAATATTTGTGGTAACACCAACAATAACATATTCTTTTAAAGCCCTTCTCATCCTTGCTATTGCCTCCTCTCTACTATTTCCATATGTTATTAATTTTGCAATCATTGGATCGTAATATGGTGGAATTTCAGCTCCCCCACAAACTCCACTATCTATTCTAACTCCTGGCCCTCCAGGAGATCTATAAAGTTTTATTTTTCCAGAGCAAGGAACAAAATCATTTAAAGGATCTTCCGCGTTAATTCTACACTCAATAGCATGTCCTCTTATCTTAACATCTTCTTGCTTTATATTTAACTCCTCTCCTGCCGCTATTCTAATCATAGCCTTAACTAAATCAATTCCAGTAACTTGTTCTGTAACTGTATGCTCAACCTGAATCCTTGTATTCATCTCTAAGAAGTAAAAGTTACCATTTTCATATAAAAATTCAACAGTCCCTGCACTATCGTAATTTATTGCCTTACCTGCTTTGATTGCAGCCTCCCCCATCCTTTCTCTTAACTCTTCAGTCATTATTGGAGACGGAGCCTCCTCTATCAACTTTTGATGTCTTCTTTGAATTGAACACTCTCTATCTCCTAAATGAATAATATTTCCATGCTTATCTCCTAATAACTGTATCTCTATATGTCTTGGATTCTCTAAGTATTTTTCAATAAATACCGTTGGGTCTCCAAATGCACTTTTTGCAATATTTCTTGCTGACTCAATAACTTCTTTTAATTCCTCTTTATTATAGGCAACACTCATTCCCATTCCGCCACCGCCAGCGGAGGCCTTTACAACAACTGGAAATCCTATCTGTTCCGCAATTTCTATTGCCTCATCAACATCTTCAACAGCCCCTTCACTTCCAGGTATTAAAGGAACTCCGGCCTTTCTCATAATTTTTTTAGCATTAATTTTACTACCCATTGCCTCTATGGCATCTGGATTAGGCCCAATAAATTCAAAACCTGCCTTTTTTACAGCCCTTGCAAATTCAGCATTTTCTGCTAAGAATCCATATCCTGGATGAATTGCATCAACTTTTGCCTTTTCAGCAACATTTAGGATTGCTTCCATATTTAAATAACTCTTCGCCGCTGGAGGTTCTCCTATACAGTATGACTCATCTGCCAAAGAAACATGTAAAGATTTTTTATCTGCCTTAGAATATACTGCAACAGTTTTTATTCCAAGTTCCCAACATGCTCTTATAATTCTAATGGCAATTTCTCCCCTATTCGCAATTAAAACCTTGTTAAACATACTTTCCACCCTAACATAAAAAAGGTTAATTGAATTATTTAGATTATTTTATAATCATAATTACATCTCCTACATTTACGGCATCTCCTTCGTCAATTAATATCTTCTCAACAGTTCCTTCAACAGGGCTTTCTATTGGATGCTCCATCTTCATAGCCTCTAATACAACAATAACATCTCCTTTTTTAACTCTATCTCCTTCTTTAACTTTAATTTTTGTTACAATTCCTCTAAATGGAGATGTTACTGCTCCTTCAATTTCAGCAGTAATAATTTCTTTCTTTCTTTTCAATTCAGTTCCTATCTTTGGCTCAATTTTAACTTCGAACTTTTCTCCATCAACTTCAACAATATACTCTGTTGGAATTTCTAAAATCTTTCTTATATCTTTCTCTTTTGGTATTGGTTCAGGTTTTAACTCTCCTCTTAAGAATTTAACTGCTATTTGTGGATATAGAGCATATGTTAAGATATCTTCTTCTTTTTTCACAATGCCTTTTTCTTCTGCTTCCTTCTTTACCTTTTCCCATTCTGGTTCTAATAAATCAGCAGGTCTGCATGTAATAGGTTTTTCTCCTTCATCTAAAACTCTCTTTAATAATTCTGGATTTATTGGTGCTGGTGGCTTTCCATAATATCCTTTTACATAATTAACAACTTCATTAGTGATAATTTTATATCTTTCCTCAGTTAAGACATTCAAAACTGCCTGAGTTCCAACAATTTGAGATGTAGGAGTAACCAATGGAGGATAACCTAAATCTTTTCTAACTCTTGGTATTTCTTTTAGGACATCTTCAAGTTTATCTAAGGCACCCTGCTCTTTAAGTTGTGAAATTAAGTTTGACAACATTCCCCCTGGAACTTGGTATATTAAAACTCTTGCATCTACAATTTGGGAGATTGGGGATATTAACATTTTGTATTTTTCTCTAACCTTCATAAAGTAATCTCTAATTTCATTTAATAATTTTAAATCCAATCCTGTATCGTATTTAGTTCCTTTTAACGCCGCCACGATACTCTCTGTTGGTGGTTGAGAAGTTCCCATAGCAAATGGAGATATTGCACAATCTACAATATCTGCCCCTGCCTCAATAACCTTTATGTATGTCATCGGAGCCAATCCACTTGTGCAGTGACTATGAACCCCAACAGGGACTGAAACTTCTTCTTTAAGTCTTTTAACTAACTCATAACCTTCATAAGGTGTTAATAATCCTGCCATATCTTTAATGTATATTGTATCACAACCTAATTCCTCCAACTTTTTTGCTAATTCTACATACTGATCAATTGTATGAACTGGACTTATTGTGTAACATATCGCCCCTTGAACCTCTGCCCCTACTCTTTTAGCAGTCTTTATAGCAGTTATCATATTTCTTACATCATTCAAGGCATCAAAAATTCTAAATATATCAATTCCATTTTCGTATGCTTTAATTACAAATTTTTCAACTATATCGTCAGGGTAATGCCTATAACCAACCAAATTCTGCCCCCTTAAAAGCATCTGTAATGGAGTATTTTGAATCCTCTTTTTTAACTCTCTTAACCTCTCCCAAGGATCTTCATTTAAATATCTAATACAGACATCAAAAGTAGCTCCTCCCCAAACTTCCATAGAATAGAACCCAACTTCATCCATCTTTTCGGCAATTGGCAACATATCCTCAGTTCTCATCCTTGTGGCTATTAAGGATTGTTGTGCATCTCTAAAAGTAGTATCAGTTATTTTAACCATTCTTATCCCTCATTATATCTATTTTAAAATAGAATAGGAAACAATATAGAAAACAATATTTGTGGCATTTATATTGCTATATTTATTATATAAAGTTATCCTATATTAATAATATTAGGAGGTAAATTATGTTTATCGAATGTTTAAATTTTCCTATGAAAGATGAAAAATGGGTAATAAAAATTATAATTGGAAGTGTTTTAATATATATTCCAATTGTTGATTTTATAGTATTTGGTTATATTGTAGAAACTTTTGAAAATGTTATAAAAGGAGAAGAAAAACTCCCAGAGTGGGATAATCTAAAAGACAAATTTATTAAAGGCTTTGCCTATTTATTTTATTGGGTTATATTACTAATTGTCCTTTTTGTAATTGCTTTATTATCCCGCTATTTCAATTTTAGTAAAAATCTTATAGACACTCTCTTATTATTATGGATTTGTGTATATCTTGTGCTTTTGTTTATCTATCCAATGGCTATTGCTAACTATGCTATAAAGAAAAGATTTTTCGCTTTATTTGAATTTAAGGAAATACTAATGAGAATAAAGTCAGTGCTTGGAAGATATGTATTAGCATATACTATATTAATTCTTGTAGGTATTATATTTGGTATAATGTTAGCAATAATATTAAGGATTCCTATAATTGGATATATTTTATATATATTTGGAGTAATTTTTGGGACTTTTTATTTATCTTTGGTATCTGCATATTACTTTGGGGTTTTGTATAGAGAAAGTTCTAATAGATATATTTAAACATTTAAAAATCTTATTTTAATTTTAAATAATACAATATCCAATACTAACGTATATCCAAACACTACTAAAATTTAAAGAATATTATATTTAAATATTTTAAATTCAAAATAATTTAAAAACCAAATAATTTACGTGATACTATGGTAAACTTCGACGAAGAATATGTTAAGTCGAAATATGAGTATAAAATAAAGAGTTTTATTAAGGAAGAGTTAGCAAATAATTTAATTAAAAATAATATTTTTGAATTTGACATAGAAAAGTTTTTAATGCACTTTCCTGATGCCTGTGAAGTTAATGATTTAATTATAGAAAGACCTAAAGAGATTGAAGAGATAATTTTAGATATTTTTAAAAGGACATATATCGAATTGTTTGGAGAGGATAAAGAGTTAGAAAAAATACAGATTGCATTTAAAAATCCAAAAGGTTGCGAAAAATTAATTGAGGAAATATCCTCATCTGACATAAATAAGTTAGTTAAATTTGAAGGGGTAATAGTTAAGGCGGGAAAAGTTTGTGCTTTATTAAAAAGAGCCTGTTATGTCTGTCCAAGATGTGGAAATATAAAATATAAGACAATACATAACTACTTTGAACTACCTAAGGTTATTTGTAACAATGGAGATTGCAAAGAAGAAATGGTTATCGATTACGAGGAATCTACATATATAAATATACAGGAGTTAGAGATTCAGCAACCAATTGACTTAATGAAAAACCCTGACGACCCTCCAAGAAGTATAAAAGTATTCTTAGAAAACAGTCCGGGAATCTATTCTGGAAGAGTGGATGTTGTAGGAACAGTTTTAAAGAAGAAAACGAAGCCAAAAATACCAGTATTTGAAATTTTTGTTAAAAGTAATTATGTTAAAATTGCAGAGAGTTATCAAAAAATTGAAGTTAGAGATATTTTAGGAAATGAGGAATTGATAGAAACTTTAAATGAATTAGGAAAAAAGAAAAATATTATTGACATTTTATCAAACTTTATGATTTCTCAGATAAAAGGTTATGACTTGGTTAAAAAAGCAATATTTTTGCAACAAATTAAAGGAGCATTTAAATTCTTACCAGATGGAACTCCTTTAAGAAGAGACAGTCATATTTTATTAATTACAGACCCAGGAATTGGAAAAACCACTATGCTTAGAAGAATTGCAAGGCTGTTTCCTCAAAATGCTTATGCATCAGTAACAACAGCCACTGGTGGAGGTTTAACTGCAAATGTTATTAGGGAAGCAACAGAAATTGGAGATGGTTGGGTTGTTAAACCAGGAGTTTTTGTTAGAGCTAATGAAGGAACTGCTTGTATAGATGAATTAACAGTTGATAAGAATGTAATGAAATATATATTAGAGGCAATGGAAAGCCAAACAATACACGTAAATAAGGGAGGAATTAATGTTAAACTTCCTGCAAGGTGTGCAGTTTTAGCTGCGTGCAATCCAAAGAGGGGAAGATTTGATAGAAATTTAACTGTAATAGAGCAGATCGATATTCCCGCTCCATTATTAAGTAGATTCGACTTAATATTTCCACTGATGGATATTCCTAACAGGAAAGAAGATGAGGAGATAGCAGAGCATATATTAAACACACACATTGAGTCAGCTACGAAAGATTATAAAATCTTGGGGTCAATTGAAATTGATGGAATTGTTGTAGATGAGAGACTACTAAAATATTATATTATATATGCAAGAAGTTGCGCATACATAGAAGAGAATCAAGATTTATACTTGGGAGAGTTTGACGAAACTAAATTAATTATGCCATATTTAACTGAAAAGGCAAAGAAAATGATTAAAAAATATTACTTAGAGATGAGAAAGTTGGGAGAGGGAGATAACCCAATACCAATAACTGCAAGGCAGTTAGAGGCAATTGTGAGAATATCTGAGATGCACGCAAAGGCTAGATTATCAAATAAAGTTGAAGATGTTGATGCTGAAGTTGCTATAAATATTATTGATGAATGTTTAAAGCAAGTAGCCTATGACCCAGAATCAGGAACATTAGATTTAGATAAAATAGCAGGAACTCCAAAATCAAGAAGAGATAAAATGGATGCTGTCTTAAATATTATTAGGGAAATCGTTAATTTAAGAAACGATGGCTTAGCCCCTGAGGAAGAGATTTATGATAGAGCTTTAAATATTGGCTTGTCAGAGAAAGATGTAGAAACTGCATTGGAATATTTAAAGAAATCAGGAGATATTTACAATCCAAAATTAGGCTTTTGGAGTTTATTATAAGTATTTTTATGAAACTTCTATAATACTCATGCTCGAGACTTGATAATATTAAATCATAAAAAATAGAAAATTTTTATTATGATAATATTATAATTTTGAAATTTTTCATATTATTGTAATATTTTTTTTATATTTTTCATATTTTATAATATTCAGATCAAGATTTTCCCGAGGGTCAGTATTACTCTTAAAAAAGATGTGAATATATAAATCTATAAATATTTTATATTATTAAAAAAATAAAGAATTTAAATACTTTTATCCCCTTTGGGGCCTGATTTTATACCCATAGGGCTTCGCCCTATTGGGATACCCCCGATGCATTGCTTCTTTTAAGAAGCAATGCCTCTTTTTGCCTTTCCCCTTTGGGGCTTGATTTTAAACTAATATAACAACAAAATATAGTTTTAAAGGACAAAAAGAGAATTTCCATCCCCTTTGGGGCGTGATTTTAAACAGGGCACAATTTGAAGAGATAATTTTCTAAAATTACTTTATTATTCTCCTTTATATATGGGTTATGATTCGAAGGGTCAATTACCCCTATTATTTATATACCTCCGAACTTATATATAAATTTTTCTATTCTTAGTTATTACTTTAAAAATCCTTAAAATTTTTAATATTAATCTAACTATCGGGGAAAATTAGAGATAAAAATAAACTAAAAAAATTAGGAAATAATCTCAATAATTTAATAAAATTAAATATTAAAATTCATTAAAATAGAAGACCCTTCGAAATTTGATAAAATTCCTTAAAATTAAAAAATAATAAATTAAAATCCTCTAAATCAAAAAATAAAAATTTTTAGCGAGGGAGGAATATATTATAAATAATAAAAAAGAGGCAATGCTTCTTTTAAAAAGCAATGCATAGGGTGTATATCAATAGAGCGAAACCCTATGGTTGTAGTTATTCAATAATCTCAATAGCTTTGAATGGACAGGCTTTCATACAGTTTTTACATCCAACACATTCCTCTTCTTTAAAAACTACATTATAATCTTCATCCAAATAAATCACATTTAATGGACATTGAGTTATACAGCATCCGCAATGAACACATTTTTCCAAATCTCTTTTTATAACTTTAGAAATTTCTTCAATCTCTCCAAATTTTGATAAATATTTTAATGCATTTTCAATTTGTTCCTTACTACCAAATAACTCTAATATTAAAAATGCCTCTTGAGGCTCTACTTTTGCTTTTAAAATATTTATTTTCACTCCGGTATTTAAAATAGTGTCAGAGATAACTGGTTTATTTATATGCTCGGAATCTGTCCAATAGAATATTTTTTTCTTCATTTTTTCCCCCCAAAGAGTCTTGAAATATCTTCTGATGTAATAATTCCCACAACTATTCTATTTTCATCAACAACTGGAACTCCTGAAATGTTATGCTCACTCATTTTTTTAGCTACATGATCAACAGGCTCATTTTCATAGGCGGTAATTACATGTCTTGTCATAATTTCCTCAATTGTAGTTTTATTTTGTGCTAATGCTTTGGCAATATCCCAAGATGTTATAATTCCTATTAATTTACCATATTCATCAACTATTGGTAAGTGGTTTATATTGTGTTCAATTAGAATTTTAGCAGCTTCCATTATTGTTATATTACTCGGCGCAACTATTGGTGGCTTACTTAGTATATCTCTAACTAATGTAATTGGAGATTTCATTGGCTTACATTCAGCTCTTCCTAAATTATCAACCCTTTCAGTTAACAAAAATCTTCCATCTAAAATCCATTTTTTTAATGTTTCAGCAACTTCCCTTGCCATTTTATAACTTGATACTGGCCCCGTCTTTACAGTTTTTTCAACTTCTTTTCCATCTATATTAACCCTTAAAGTTATTTTTCCACTCCTTAATTCTTTATAATTAGTTTTTGCTATTAATGGTCTATCTCTCCTTGGAACTCCATAATCATAAATTGGCACTTCAATATCTTCATCTTTAATTGCACATATTTCAGCAATTTTTTCATTTAAAACAGGTATTGGAACACCAATTCCAATATATAATGTGCTTCCATATCTTGGCATTGTAGCGGCTCTTACAAATTTTGGATCCATTGTTTTTAAATCTCCTTTTACCATCAATGTCCCAAATGGAGGATTATGTTGAGTTCCTTCCCCTATTATATATCCAATCCCTCCTCCTAAGAATATTCTTGTCCCAATACCTATTGTATTATAAGATTTAGTTTGAGGATTATAGTCATTTTGTAGAGGATTTAACTGCCCAGCCCCTGAGTAATGAACATTACTGTATTCTGGAAGTAGTATTCCCATATAAGTATAAATTTTCTCCTCTCTACTGTTTGTTGCCGCCGCGTATGTTTGATAGCAATTCCTTGGATTTACCATAATAGCCTGATTAACATCTTTTAGAGTAATCTTAACATTTACATCTTTTCTTGGATAGCAGTCTGTTGTATATCCTTCTGCATATAGTTCAATTTCCTTTCCTCTAACGAGATCCTCTATGACATGTGCTCCTCCATAATTGATATCAATATCAGGATCTTCATTTGGTTGAGAGGCTCCAATATATGCATCAACAGCCGCTAAACCACCATAAGCTTCAACATTGTTTAAATATATTTTTAGCATCTTTATAGGAGGATCCGAATGTCCAAAGTTGATAAATACACCAGATGAACACATTGCCCCAAAAGTTCCTGTTGTAACTACATCAACATAATCAGATGCTCTTTTACTCCCTTCCTCTTCTACGATTTTTATCATCTCTTCCGCCGTTACTACAACTGCCTCTCCTTTTTTAATTTTTTCGTTAATTTCTTGAATTGTTTTCATAATTCTAACCTCTAAAAGATTTTTAGATTATTTTTTAATATATAGCATATAAAAATTTTCATAAAATATTTTCAAATAAAAAAATAAAACAATAAAAAATAAAAATAGAAAATAGGAATAATTAAATGTCTTTATACATTAACTGCCTTAATATTTGACCTAATGGTCCTCCAATTTTGAGCATTTTACCCTTTCTTAATTTATCAACTGCGTTTTTTGTAATTTCATAATATCTTAAAACTTCTCTAACATCTTTTTCAGAAGTTCCAGAACCTCTTGCTATTCTTCTAATTCTTGAAGATTTAATTATCTTTGGATTTTCTCTCTCCTCTTTTGTCATTGAGCTTATAATTACCTTATACTTTTTTATTTTAGATTCTGTTAAATTTGATAGTTCCTTAGGCATTGCTCCTCCAAATCCTGGGATCATACTTAAAATTTTTTTCATAGATCCCATATTTTCAAGAGCCTCTAATTGATATAAAAGTTCATTTAATGTAAATTTTCCTTTCATTATTGCATCTATACTTTCCTCAGTTTTTTCATCAATTATATTTTCTGCCTTTTCTAATAAACTATCCAAGTCTCCCATTCCTAACAGTCTTGATATAAACTTTTTAGGATCAAAAGGCTCTAAATCATCTATTCCCTCTCCAATTCCAATGAACTTTATTGGTGCATTTGTTTCTGCAACTGCACTTAAAGCCCCTCCCCCTTTGGCAGAACCATCCAATTTAGTAACTATAATACTACCAATCTCTCCAACTGCATCTCTAAAAGCCTTTGCCTGAATTCCTGCCTGTTGTCCAATAGTTCCATCTATAACTAAGATAATCTCATCTGGATTGGCTATTTCTTTAATTTGCTTCATCTCTTCCAATAAACCTTTTTCCTCTTTGTGTCTTCCAGCAGTATCTATAATTAAAACATCTGCCTTTTTAAATTTATTCATCCCCTCTTTAACAATCTCTATTGGTGATTTAGTTTTACTTTCATCTCCATATATAGGAACATTGATTTTTTCAGCCAGTTGCTTTAATTGTTCATACGCCGCTGGTCTATATGTATCTGCCGCTATTAATGCAGGCTTTAAACCTCTTTTTTGAATGTATCTTGCTAACTTTGCAGCAGTTGTTGTTTTACCACTACCCTGAATACCAACCAATAAAATAACATTTTGCTTTTTTGGATTTAACTCTAATTTTTTTGCCTCCTCTCCCAACAACTTAACTAATTCTTCATAAACTATTTTTATAATATGCTCCTTCTTAGATAAACCTTTTGGAGTTTTTTCCTCTAATGCTCTTCTTTCAATCTCCTTACTCATCTTTAAAACTAATTTTACATTAACATCAGCCTGAATTAAAGCCCTTTGAATATCCTTAATAACCTCTTTTATTAATTTTTTATCAACAAATGTAGCCATTTTTAATTTATTTAATGCCTTATTTAAACTCTCTCCTAATCTATCGAGCATAAATATCACCACTATTTTCTTAATTTTTAAAATTATTCACCCCATCTTTTAAATAAATTATTTTCTATCCCTAAAATGTCTAAAACTCTTCCAACAACAAAATCTATTATATCATCAACAGTTTTTGGTTTGTGATAAAACGCTGGAATAGGTGGCATTATTACAGCCCCTAAATTTGACAATTTTAGCATGTTTTCTAAATGTATGCTATTTAGTGGCATTTCTCTCGGCATAATAATTAATTTTCTTCTCTCTTTTAAAGCAATGTCACAAACTCTAACTATTAAATTTGATGAATAACCATTAGCAATTGCTGATAGTGTTTTCATTGAGCAAGGAATAACTATGACTGCATCAAACTTATTAGAGCCAGAGGCAATTGGTGAAAAAAAATCATCATTTTCATAATAATTTGTGGCAAATTTTATTAACTCTTTCCAATCAATGTTTAACTCCTCTCTAATTATTTTTTTTGCAGAGTTTGATATAATTAAATCTATTTCTACTTTATCCTTTAAAACTTCTAATAATCTCTTTGCATAGATAACTCCACTCGCTCCGGTTATGCAAACTATAATTTTCATTGTTACACCATAAAATTTTAATCGTTATTTTATTTATTACATTCACTACTTTTTCTATATAATAAAAACTAAAAAAACAAAAAGATTTTGAAGAAGCCAATAAATTTATTTAATTTTTGATATTATTGAGAATGAGAAATTCCCTATGGATATTAGAGTTAATAAAAGAATATGTTGTAAATAAAGTTTTTAATATATATTAGATTTTTTAATTTTACTTTCTTGCTTTAAAATTAGTAAAAAGTATTACTAATTTTTTCCTATTAAAATTTAGATTTTTTAGAGATTTTGATTGTTTATTTTTATTTTGTATATCTCATAGATAAATAAAACTTATTTTATATAAAATATTCCATAATTATTGAGATTTTTGTTTATGGTTGTGCATTTTATTTAATAAATACTTTGCATAACCTTTCTTACTCTTATAAACACTTTGATAATCAGGCAGTCAGAAAAATCGAGTGTTAAAAGAAAGATTTATATAGGAGTTCGAGTATAAAATAAGCAATAGTTGGTAGGGTTTAAATCGGTAGTCCATTAAAATAAGGATAATAAAATTAGATAATAAAATTAACAAACAAAATAGAAATATATGCCAATAAAGGAAGCAAAGTCCTATCTATGGTATTCTAACAACACTTCCAAAGCCCTTAGAAACTTTTCTACCAATTCCTAAATAATTTGGAATATTAAAGTTAATTAAAAATTCTCCAAAAAAGCCAATAAACTTATTGCCTTTGTATTTAACAACTAAATCATCAAATTTTAAAAACTCTGCTTTTAGTTTTTCTTCAACAGTGTAATTTAAATACTTACTCATTGACAAAACATTTCCAATTAAAATCCTTTCTAACAGTTCTTTTTTTCCTTCATCATCCAACTCTTTATATTTTAAATAATTTTTCTTATTCAAAGCAATCCATGGAGAGATAAACTTATATTTTATCATCTGTCACTCCAAATTCTTCAAATTTAACCTTTGCATAACCATTTACAACCTTATAAACTTCCCCTTTCAAATTCAACTCTCTAATGTCTAAAATAATCTCTCCTAAAATATTTATTCCCTCTTTTATACCAATTAAAACAGCATCTCCACTAATGATTTTATACTGTATTTTTGGATAGATATAGACAAAACCATTTCCCGCTATGATTATGCAACTCCACATAATTTTCTTTACCAAATATATTTAAAATATATCCTCTTAGATAGGGAGTTTGAGATTTTTTTAATGGTTCATTCGTTTTTAAACGGCATATTAAGATAGGTAGTTTTATAGTTTTAAGTTTCATAGTTTTCCCCAGTTGATATTCACACTCTGTATTTATAGATAAAGAATAATAATACCTAATTTAGAAAAAATATTACGCCTCCCTCATAATAAGGAGTATTACCTAACTTAGAATTTCCCATTTTATTGTTATATTTCAATACTCAAATTAATAAATATAATGTGATAAAATAATAAAATAAATGGTGCCGAGGGAGGGATTCGAACCCTCGACCTCCCGGTTTCCCAGGACCCAGGCGTAAATGCCTAGGATATCCGTATGAGCCGGGCGCTATAACCAGCTAAGCCACCTCGGCACATAAGATACCAATATAGCCATATTCATTACTCATATATATATTTTTCGGCGTAAGGTTTATATATAAATGTTATATAATAAAATTTTCTAATAGAGAGCGGGGGTCGCCAAGCCTGGCCAAAGGCGCCAGATTGAGGGTCTGGTCCCGTAGGGGTTCGCGGGTTCAAATCCCGTCCCCCGCACCATCTTTGTAATTTTAATTTTTTTGTTTAAAATTTTAAAACACAAAATTCTATTTTTTCAAAATTAAAATTTAAAAAGTTAATTGGATTTTATTTTTAGATAAATTTATTAATGTAAATATTTAAAATATTGTGTGAGATTATGGTAATTTTAGATCTATCAAAATATAGGATGATTACTGATGTTAAAAACATTGGAAATACTTTAATTTTAGAAATCAATAAAATTTATGAAGTTAAAGTAGATATTCCCTACAATGAGGTTGAAATTGAAAATTCAATAATAAAAATTAACGCCCATCCAAAAAGAGCAGAGAATATAAAAGTTGGAATTTTAAACTTAATCTCTTACAGTATAGCCAATAATTTGAAGAGTAAGATAACAAAAAGGAGAACTATATATATAAATGAACCAATTCCATTGATTGGGCATACTGCCTTTGGATTGATTGAGAGAGGAAGAAATATAATACAGGTTAGAGGACATTGTGGTTGTAATTTAAACTGCATATTTTGTTCTGTTGATGAAGGAGAGTTTTCAAAAACCAGAAAAAATGATTATTATGTAGATTTAGAGTATTTAATTGAAAATTATAAAAAAATTGTTGAATTTAAAGAAAATAAATTTATTGAGGCACATTTAGATGGGCAGGGAGAACCTTCTTTATATTATCCCTTAGTCGATTTAGTTCAGGAGTTATCTGAGATTAACAAAAAAGGTAATGGAATAGTTTCAATGCAAAGTAATGGAACTACATTAACTTATAAATTAATAGATGAATTAGAAGAGGCAGGATTGCATAGAATAAACTTGTCTATAAATGCTTTAGATAAAAATATGGCAAAAATGCTTTCTGGTAGAAAAGATTATAAAATAGAAAAAATTTTAGACATTGCAGAGTATATAAAAAATTCTAAAATTCATTTATTAATTGCTCCTCTTTTGTTGCCAAACATAAACGATGAAGAATTTAAAAGAGTTATTGACTATGCTGTTGAATTAGAACAAAAAATTCCTCAAAATATTATAAATCCAATAACTGGAAAAAAAGACCCTATTTTAGGTTGCCAGTTATGTAGAGTTTATCAATTTGGTAGAAGACCAAAAAAAATGAAAGTTTGGGATTTTGAGAAGTTTTATAATTTGTTAAGAAAGTATGAGTTAGAATATGCAAAAAAGGGGATTAATGTAAAATTAATATTAACTCCAAAAGATTTTGGAACTCACAAAAGGAAAAGACTGCCATATCCTTTTAAAGTAGGAGAAATTATTAAAGCTAATGTAGTTTTAGATGGAAGAATTAAAGGTGAAGTTTTAGGAGTATCCAAAAATAGAGTAATTCAAATAATTAATGTAAAAAATGAACAAAGTCTGATTGGAAGGAATGTTAAAGTGAGAATTTTGAGAAATAAAGACAATATAATTGTAGGTGAGTTAGTTTAAATTAATTTTGAATAATTTTTAATGGTGATATGATGAATTTAATAGATTTATATGTAAGGAAGTTTATGAAGTTAATTGAAATTGAAAGAAAGTGTGAAATGGATTTTCATAAAAATGAGATAATTAGGTTAGGAAAAAAGAGAGAAAATGTTGGAAGGGCTATTTTAAATTTAAAAGGAAAATTCTTAGGAGAAAGTTTAGGTTGCACAATTGTTAGATTTGGTAGGAAAAAACCATTTAAAACAGAAATCTCTCCCGGAGATGTTGTCTTAATAAGTAAAAATAACCCTTTGGAGAGTGATTTATACGCTAATGTCATTTATGTAGGAAAAAACTTTATAGATGTTGCCTTTGATGTAGATGTTCCAAAGTGGGTTTATAAAGAAAGAGTTAGAATTGACTTATATGTCAATGACATTACATTTAAGAGAATGAAAGAGGCTTTGAGAGAATTTGCAAAAAAGAGAGATAAATTAGCATATATAATTTTAGGTATAGAACATCCAGAAAAACCTTTTAGGGTAGATATTGAATTAGAATTTTACGACAAAAGTTTAAATGAATCTCAAAAGTTGGCTGTTAAAAAAGCAGTTTTAAGTAAAGATTTATATTTAATACATGGCCCTCCGGGAACTGGAAAAACGAGAACTTTAACTGAGGTTATTGTTCAGGAGGTTAGATTTAATAAACATAAGGTTTTAGCTACTGCTGACTCAAACATTGCGGCAGATAACATTTTGGAATATTTAGTTAAAAAATATCCTGACTTAAAGGTTGTTAGAATAGGACATCCTACAAGAATTTCAAAAGATTTAATTCAACATTCATTACCTTACTTAATTGAAAATCACGAAAAATATCAAGAAATTTTATCTTTAAGAAAAAAAATCAAAGAAATTAAAGAAGATAGAGATAAATTTTTAAAACCATCTCCAAGATGGAGAAGGGGAATGAGTGATGAACAAATATTAAAAGTAGCTAAGAGAAGAAAAGATTATAGAGGAGTTCCAAAAGAAAAAATTGCAAGTATGGCAGAGTGGATTATAAGAAATAAAAAAATTAAAAAAATAATCAATAATTTAGAAGATATTACTGAAAAAATTATAAATGAAATTTTAAGTGAGGCAGATGTTATTGTTGCTACAAACTCAATGGCTGGCTCAGAAATATTAAAAGGATGGGAGTTTGATGTTGTAGTTATTGATGAGGGTAGTCAAGCGATGGAGCCTTCCTGTTTAATACCAATAATTAAAGGAAAAAAATTAATTATGGCTGGAGATCATAAACAGTTACCACCAACAGTTTTAAGTGAGAATGAAGAATTAAAAAAGACGCTTTTTGAAAGATTAATAAAAAAATATCCTGAATTTTCATCTATACTAAAAATTCAATATAGGATGAATGAGAAAATTATGGAGTTTCCAAATAGAATGTTTTATGACAATAAATTAAAGGCAGATGAGAGCGTTAAAAACATTACATTAATGGATTTAGTCAAAGAGGAAGAAGTTGATGAGGAAGATAGAGATATTATAAATGAAATTCCAGTTCAGTTTATAAATGTTGATGGTTTAGAAAGGAGAGATAAGGAATCTCCTTCTTACTACAATATAGAAGAGGCAGAGAAGGTTTTAGAAGTTGTTAAAAAACTTTTGAAGTATAAAATTCCTACAAATGTCATTACTCCCTACGATGCCCAAGTTAGATATTTGAGAAAGTTGTTTGAAGAGCACAATATAGATGTAGAAGTTAATACGGTAGATGGATTTCAAGGTAGGGAGAATGAGGCTATTGTTATATCATTTGTAAGAACAAAAAATTTTGGATTTTTAAAAGATTTGAGAAGGTTAAATGTGGCTATAACAAGAGCTAAGAGAAAGTTAATTTTAATAGGAAATGAAAATTTATTAAAAACTGATAAAGTTTATAATGAGATGATTAAATGGGCTAAATCAATAGAAAATGAGTATAAAAAACAAAAAGAAGATAAAAAAGAAATAAATTAAAATGTTCTAAATCTTATTTCAATGAATTCAGAATTAGTTATAGAACATTTTGCAAAGCCCAACATTTCTACCTTTAATCTCCCAGCAATTACTTCCTTCTCTTCAAATCCAGTAATAATTTGAGGAATTATTGAAACTTCTAAAACCTTACATAATACTCCTTCGCTACCATTTCTTAAATCCTGTTTTAAAGTCGATGTTATAAAAATAAAATCTCCTTCTTTTAGATTTTTTAAAGTTTCTAAGTTATAGGCATTTATTATAGTGAATGTTTTTATGTGATTTTCTATTAACTCATTTATAGCACTCTCTTTAATTCCAAATATTCCATATACTCTCATAATTTCACCAAATAAGCCAATAGAATATTATTTCTATCTTCCTTAGATATTTAATTTGAGAGGCATTATCGAGCGAAGCTAGATAATGCATCCCGGGTATCCGAACCATAGGACTTCGTCCTATTGGTATGAACCTTTTTCTAAAAGGTTCATCAAAAAATTTTGGGGTATACCAATAGGGGTTACGCCCCTATGGTTCGGGATACCCAAAATTAAACAAAAAGGCAAATATTCGGGGGTATACCAATAGGGGGCGGAGCCCCCTATGGAGCAATAGAGGGTTTCCCTCTATGCGGCGTATAACAATAGGGCAGAGCCCTATGGAAATAAAAATACAAACTAATGGGGAAGTATACCAATAGAGGGGGTGAAACCCCCTCTATGGCTAGATATACATAGGATATTCCTTTTTCTTAGACATCATCTTTAAATGTTGTTCAGCCAATTCTTTGAGTTTGTTTTCTATATTTTCTGCCTCTTTGATTAAACTCTCAACATTAACATTTAAATTAAACATTTTATTTAACACTTCTAATAAATTAGCTCCTCCTCTTGGATCTGGACGAACTCCTACAGTTTCTGCCAAGAGTGCAATAGCGTCAAATCCGTTATCATCACATTTTATTAATAAATTTCCACTAATTCCTCCTAAAACTCCAAAATTAAATATTTCAACATAATTTTTTAAATTTTCCAATAATTTCTCTTTGTTGGCTATTCCAAAAACTTTTTCTGATTTCCCAGCAATTAATCCACCAAGTGAAACGAATAACTTTGGCTTATTATCTGAAAAAGTTTTTACTATTAATTCAGCTAATCTATTAATACTGTTTGGTGGTATAATTACATCTGAAAAGAGTATAACTAAATTTTTATTTGCATAAGCCCTTACTGGTGGATAGGGAGTCCCATTTTCAATTGTAGTTATTGGAGGAATTCCCTCTATTTCAAAGTATCCAAAGTATTTTAATTTCAATTCTTTTATTATTTGATAGGCGGCGATACTTCCAACTAATCCAGTTCCAGGAAACGCTTCAATAATTAGTGGTTCATCAAAATCAATATCATTCTTTTTAATAAACTTCATACTTCCACCCAAAACAACAAATTTTTATTTATATTGTGTTAGTCAAATCTTTATTTATAGCTTTGTAATTTAATATTTATAAATAATTTAGTTGTTTAATGGGGATATTATGAAAATCTTAATAATAACTGGAAAGTTGGCAGAAAAAAAAGTTAAAAATGCTATAAAAAAATATGAGTTTGTTGATGTTCATATCGCCAATATATCAGTAGCCGCTTTTTTAACTCCTAATTTAATAATTAAAGAAATCAAAAAATTAGAAGATAAATTAGGCAAAAAATTAAAAGATATTTACGATTTTGTTTTAGTTACTGGATTGATAAGGCATGATTTAAAGAAAGTTGAAGAGGAAACTGGAATAAAATGTTATAAATCTACAAGAGATGCCTCAGATCTTCCTTTACTTATAGAAAATTTAGATAAAATAAAACTTTCTACAAAGGATTATGCTGATTTACAACTTTTAGAGATTATTAAAAAGAAATGTGAGGAGGAGATAAAAAAAGCAGAAGAGCAAGAACTGGGAGAAGGAGATATAAAAATTGGTTCTTTAAAAGTTGGTGATAAATTTCCAATGAGAGTTTTGGGAGAAATAGTCCATGCTCCATGGCTAAATGAAAAGGAATTAGAGGAAAAAGTAATATATTACTTAGAAAGTGGGGCTGATATGATAGATTTAGGAATGGTTAGCAATGAAAACAACAAAGATAAAATTAAGAATATGTTAAAAATTGTTAGAGATATTACTGATAAGCCAGTTAGTGTAGATACATTAAACACTAATGAATTAATAGAGGCAATTAATTTGGGAGTAGATATGATTTTAAGCGTTGATGGTGGAAATTTAAATGAATTACTACCTTATTTAAAAGATTCTGACACTGCAATAGTTGTTTTACCAACAAACTATAAAAAAAACTATGTTCCAGAAACTATTGAGGGAAAAGTTAAATCCTTAGAAGATATTATAAAAAAATTGATTTATGAGGGAATAGAAAAAATAGTTGCAGATCCTATTTTAGAGCCAATAAATAACTTTGGGTGTAACTTTATAGAGAGTGTAATTGCCTGTAGAGAATTTAAAAAAAGAAATAATATACCTTTATTTTTTGGTGTAGGAAATGTTACTGAACTTTTTGATGCTGATAGTAATGGAGTTAATGCATTATTAGCGGCAATAGCCTCTGAAATTAATGCTAATATATTATTTACTCCTGAGGCCAGTGCAAAATGTAAATTCTCTATAAAAGAGTTAAAAATTGCTTCAAAAATGATGTTTTTAGCTAAAAAGAGAAATTCATTACCCAAAGATGTAGGATTTAATTTAATAAATTATAAAGATAAAAGATTTGATGAGGAATATACATTTAATAGATACAATGTTCCAATAATTAAAGCTGAGGAGAATAAAAAACAAATATTAGACGAAGGTAGTTTTAAAATAGAAATTGATAGAAAAAATAAAGAGATTGTAGTTATATATTTTAACAAAAGAAGAGAACCTACATTGATGATTAGAGGGAAGAAACCAAAGGAGATTTATGAAACTGCAATAAGGTTAAATTTAATAAAAAAGTTAGACCATGCCGCATATTTTGGGAGAGAATTGGCAAAGGCTGAAATTGCCTTAAAAATAGGCAAAAAATACAACCAAGATTTTGATCTATTTTATAACGAATTTTGGAATAAATAACTTATTTATATTTTTCTTTCATTAGACTCTCAATTGTTTTAACATTAGCCAGTCCTTTCTTTTCAGTTTCTTCCCATTCTTTTTCTGGTATAGAATCTGCTACAATTCCACAACCTACTTGTATATACCCCTTATTTTTTGAGATTACAAAAGTTCTTATTGTTATTGCCATATCCATCAAGTCATCCCATCCGAAATAGCCAACTCCTCCTCCATAAGGACCTCTATATGTTTTTTCCAACTCTTCAATGATTTCCATAGCCCTAACTTTTGGAGCTCCACTTAAAGTTCCCGCTGGAAATGTAGCCTTTACAGAAAGAAATGAATCGTAGTTATTTTTTAATTCACCAACTACATTGCTAACAATATGCTGAACATGAGAGTATTTTTCTATTACCATAAAATCAGTAACTTTAACTGTTCCAAATTTTGATATCTTTCCAATATCGTTCCTTGCTAAATCTACAAGCATAACATGTTCAGATCTCTCTTTTTCATCATTCAATAATTGTTCTTCTAATTTTTTGTCTTCTTCTTCAGTTTTTCCTCTTCCGATAGTTCCCGCAATTGGTCTTGTTATAACTAACCTCTTTTTATTTACCATATCAGTTCTTACTAAAATTTCTGGTGAGGAGCCAATAATTTTTCTATCTCCAAAGTCCAAATAATACATATATGGAGAGGGGTTAATTTCTCTAACTTTTTTGTAAATTTTTAGGTGATTTAAATCATTTAAATCAATTTCAATTCTTCTTGACAAAACTACTTGAAATATATCTCCTGCAAAGATATACTCTTTAGCCTTATTAACTGCATTGATAAATTCTTCTTTACTCATATTAGATTTTATCTTTAATTCTCTATCATTGGAAATATTTTCTTCTTTTTCTTTTTTCTCAACATTATTAAATTTAACTTGTTCTATAATTTTTTTTAATTCATCAATGTTTTTTTCATTGTCAGATATTAAATTAACTGTTTTTTCTTTTAAGTCAAATGATATAACATCCTTGACTATGAAAAACTCTGCATCAGGAAAATTTAAGTCATTTACAGGTTTTGGAGTAATATTAGATAAATCAATCCAGTATCTAATAATATCATAACTTAAATATCCAACTAATCCTCCTTTAAATCTTGGCACAGGTTCAATATTGCCAATATCTAAATATTTAAGACACTCATTTCTAACAACTCTTAAAGCGTCTAATGGACATTCATATTTTCCCTCTAAATCTTTAACCTTATCACCCAATTCTGTAAAACTCTCAACCTTTAACTTATTTTTTTTGAATATTACTTTTCCTTCAGTTTTTCCTAATATTGAATATCTCGCAACCTTTGGAACTCCTTCGGCAGATTCTAATAAAAAAGTATTCTCTCCACATATTTGTTCATAAACATCTAATGGAGAAATATTAATCTTTATTTTTTTAATTATCATTTTCTCACCGTAAATATAATATAATAAGTTAAAATTAAAAAGTGAAAAATAATAAATTAATTTAAATTTTTACTTTGGCCAAGTTATTAATTTCGGAACTTCTGGCAATTTTTTAATTTTTTTCTTTATTATTGGATGCCAATCGTCAAATTCAAACCCATATTGAGCTAAATATCCAACAACCCACCTTGTTATTCCATATCCAGTACAACCTGTCCAAACCTTCCTCCCCATATAATCTTTAATTCTAAAACCTTCAACGAAGTGCGTTCCATGAACATTTGCTGATGTTACCGCAACTCCTTTTCTTTCGTCTTTTATATGAGGTAGAAGTAATCTCATCTCATACTTAGGAACTTCTGGAAATTCTATTCCTCTCTCTTCCTTTTTTCTACCTTCTAAGTAAAATGGGTCATCTCCAACCTCAGTCCAATACTCTAAATCAAGTTTTTCTGCCAATTTCTCAGCATATCTCAATGTTTTGTCCCTAATTTCCTCAACGAATTCAGGACTTCCAATCCAAACACATTCTATCCTTAAAAATTCATTAACCCTATCTAATCCCTTTGCTCCTCCTCCTTCCCATCTATATGTCCATCCACTTCTATCAAAGAACATTATTGGCTTATCTACATCTATAATCTCTCCCTCAAAGAATTGATAAAATGGCTCACACTGAGCAGGGGCTAAAACATAGCCTGGGTCTCTAAGTAGTGATTTTAATTTCTCTTTTGGAATCTCTTTTTTAATCATCATCTCATTTACAAATTCGTTGAAAAGTTCTGGTTCTCTTTTTGGAGGACAAACATAATACATTCCCTCTGGCAATCCCTCTAAATACCTCATTTTATACATAATTTCCAAAGGAATTAATTTAGGGAATAGACATTCTTCAAAGCCAATTTTTTTTACAATTTCATTAACTATTAAATCTTCAAATGCCCTAAACAATGCTGTTATTGGTGGAGTATAAAACCACTGACCTCTTCCGGGGAATTTTTTAACCCAACCTAATTTTTCAGCAACTTCTGTTGGATCTTTATCAAAAGTTATTTTTCTTTTTGCTTTGTACTCTTTAATTATAGTTCCAGGTGGTATTTTACAAACTTTAAATATTAAATCCTCTTCCTTTTCTAACTCAGATTTTACAAACTTTATTGCTCTATCAATAATATTTCTCTTTAATTCACTCTCTCCAATATTTTTAAATATCAATATAATTTTATTCCCTTCAACCTTTGCCTCACACTCTGGAACTTTAACTCCCTCTAATTTTTTAGATATATCATTTTCTGTCTCTATTGTTATTACATAATTGTCTATTTCAATTCCTCTAACTCCAATTTTAAAGTTTTTTCCTAATTTTTCTGCTAATGGCTTTCTTAATCTAATTAATCCTTCATGAGCCCTTGTATATCTTCCAGAAACAATAGTTATCTTTAAAATATTCCCTTCAAATTCATAGTTTATAATTTTTGACGCCTCATCCTCTTTTCCCTTAGGTACTCCTTTTAAAAAAATTTGGTCAGCATTTTTTAAAATTTCTTCAACTTCTTTTTTTGCATCTTCATCTAACTCTTTACTAAAAATTAATTTTCCTTTTAAGTTAAATGTAAGTTTCATAACATTATCACCAATAATATTTTATTGTTTTATCATATAATGATAGTTTTAGATATTTATGTTTATACTTGTATTTTTGGAAGTGTAATTTAATAATTCTCATTTTTAAATAGGACTTTTGCAAAAATATAAAGCGTGAAAGTCCTATTTAGATTCTTTTAGAATATTTCCCTCAACGATATAAAACATTATCGCCCCAAACAATACAACTGAGAAATATGATATTAGACGATATAAAATAAGAACTGCAAAGGCCGTATTTTCATCTATATTTTTCAGTTTTAATATATACATTAACGCATACTCTACAATTCCCAGTCCTGATGGAGTTATAGGAATTGCAGTTAATAAAGAAGACGCTAAATCAGAAAATACTCCAAATAAGATTTCTAAATTTAGATTTAATGCTAAAAATATAAAATAAATAGTCAGTCCCTCAATAAACCATCCAATAAAAGATAAAGTTATCAATAAATGGAGAGTATTTAGTTTTACTGATTTTAAACCTTTCTCAAAATTAATCAATATTGCCTCTAATTTTTTATTTTTTAAAGTTATCTTACTATTAACTACTAAAAAACCAAAAATTAGAAAAATCAAAAATAAAATTATAATAATTCCCCATTTTATTGAATAAATTATTTCCTTTGGAATATCTGATTTAAAAGATAAGTAAGCAGAGATAAATAATAAACTAATCATCGCTACCAAATCAAAAACTCTTTCAATAAAAACAGTCCCAAATCCCAATGATATTGACTTATTAGTTTTCTTTTTTAATAAGTATCCTCTATAAATATCCCCTAACTTAGCAGGAACTAATGAATTTACAAACATTGAAAGATAATACACTATAAAAGCATCTTTTAATTTTAAATCGATATTCACATTTTTTAAGAAAATTTTCCAACGATAACTTCTAATTAATATTGCAGTATAGAACATTACTATTGCCAAAAAATAATAAAAAATCTTTGTATGTTTTAATATTAATATTAATTTATCCAAATCTATTTTTGAAAAGATATATAGAAGTATTCCCAAAGATATTATAAAAGAAAGTATCGTTCTTTTATTTAAAATCTGACTTTTTAAATCCATATTATCCCATTAAAAAATACAATATCGTTGGAAATATTAAGACATTCATCATATTTGATAGATTGGATTGACTTTTTAATGCTAAAAGTCCTATACAAATTGATGTTAAATATACAATAATATGATAACTTAAATATGTATTATAACTTCCAATAACTATTACAAGTGAGCAAAATATTATAAAAAATAGAGATAGATATTTAAAATTAACTTTTCTAATAAAAATAAGGATGTATTTAGACAAATTTATCAGAATAATTAATGCAATTGTGGAAGAAATTAGAATAGAAAATATTGCTATATTTATATCAATATTAGCATTTAGAATTTGTATAGCTCTTGCAACTCCACTTCTACCAATTCCTATAAAAATTATAGAGAGTAAAGAAAAAACTTCATTAGATAAAATAATACTCCCCTGAGATATTATAAAGTTTTTCAAATCCTTTTCACTTAAAATTTTACTCAAAATATAGTTTAATTGGGCTCCACTAACTCCTGGCAAAAATATTCTAAAAAATCCTACAATAGAAGCAAAAAAAGACGATTTTAAAAACTTTATATTAAAATCAGGGAATGTTATTATCTGACTTTTTATTTTGTAGGTTTTTAAATTATTTATAAGCAAAGGAATCCCAAACATTCCGGTAAATATTGCTGTTAATGTTATGTTATAAGCATTATTGCAATATAGAACAACTATTCCAAATATTCCTGATAAAAATATGACCAAAATCTCCCAAATTGATTTTGATGTTAAAATTTGATAAATAACAAAAGTAATTAAAATAAAAGGAATTAATGGCTTTACTGAATGATAAAAAGAGTTAATATCAACATTTAAGATAAATATTAAAAATAAAGTAATAATTATTGAAAAAATAACACCTAAATAGCTTCCAAATCCAGCCAATACAATTGCTTCAAAACCTTTTCCATTTAATGTTAATCTATGCATTGGTAAAGCAGAGGTTGCAGTTTCATCATCAGGCACCCCTAAAAAAGCTGATGGGATGAAATTTATAAAATAATGAGTTATAACTAAACCAATTAAAAATGGAATATAATTATCTACTCCAAAAAATGGTATAATTAAGAACGACAATGCAACAATGTTATTTGGATGAATGCCTGGAAATAAACCTGTAATAGTTCCACATATTATGCCTAAAATTAAATATGGAAGATTTAGCATTATAACTCACCAAGTATTGCTAGGTGAAAGAGAATGGAAATACTATTATTTATATTAATATTGTTATTAATATATTTACTAAATCCATTGAAAGATGAAGAGAAAGTAATAACTACACCATTTATTACAGTGTTATATATCATATCGGTTTCTTATGTTTTATCATTTTTAGGAATTCCTATGTATAAACTGTTATATATACTGCCATTATTTATTGCTTGTATATTTTACTATAAAAAATATTGGAAGAAAAATATAAACTTAATATTTTCATTCAACTTTACAAACTCATTAAAACTTAGGATATTATTGTTTATTATTTTAATTTCTTTAATTATAGGTTATTTTGTATTACCAAAATATCCCTGCGAGATGTGGGATTCACAATTTCACATGTATAAAATTAAAGCTATTATGTTAGAAAAAACTATATTCTACACAAATGAAGAATTTAAGAGATATTGGTCTTATCCTTCTGGATTTCACTCTTTTGTATATTTTTTATCTATAGATTTTAAAGAAATTCCTAAGACTATATATTTTATAGAGTTTTATACAATAGTTTTATTTGTATTAGCACATTATTACATAGGAGAAAGTTTAAAGGAAGGTTTAGGTTTATATACTGCATTATTTGTTCCATTAAATTATGAATTTTATAGAATTTTGTTAAAGGCAATATATCCTAACACCCTAGGATACAGTATATTTTTAATATTAATTGCTTTTTTAATGAATTATAGAAATAGTGGAGATAATATTTACTTACATTTGTTTAGTTTTGGAGTATTTAGTTTAATATTTACACATTCATTTCCATTTTTAATGTTAGTGTTATTTCTTATTTCTTTGATATTATGGGAAATTATTTATAAAAATTATGAAAATATTATCAATTACATGAAATATTTTTTAATTTCAATAGTTTCCTCTATGGTAATTATATATTCAAAACTTATTAGAGAGATTATTAATTACTCTCATGTAAATAATTCTAAATATATTTCTGTTGTTTATATTTATAAAATAATAGGTGTGGTAATATTAGGTGGTTTTGGATCTGCCTCAGTTATATCTTTATATTTAGATTTAATATCTAAACCATATGGATTCTATACAATATTACTTTTGTTGATGGTCTCACTCATTTATATTGGTCTGTATATTTTTGGAAGTATATTTTTAATAAAAAATAAGAAAGGGTTTTTCATTTTTTACTGTATTTTAATGATATTTTGGTTATTAAATAGATACCTCTTTGGATTAAAAATACCATTTTTCAGTGCTTTATATAATTATACAAGATGGTTTTATAATTTCCAAATATTAATGCCTTTGTTTTATGGTTGTGGATTATATTATTTAAGTAATAGATTTTTAAATAATTACAAAAAATATTTAATTGTAGGGATTATTTTAATTATTTTAGGATATCATGCATTTGTAACATATCAAAAATCTCCAAAATTTTATTGGAATTTTTATTTAGTAGGTAATGAAGAAATAAAAGTTTTCAATTTTATAAATGAAAATAATATAACTAATAAACTATTTTTAAATTTTGGTCAAGATGCTGGGCAATTTATTCCAATATTTACCAATAATAAGTGTGTATTTTGTTATGGTAATTTAAATACATTTAAAAATGTCACTGCAAAAGAGATAATTAACTATACTTGGAACTACAATTATAAAGAATTTGTTCAATTTTGTAAAGATAATAACATAGAATATATATTTATTCCAAAAAATTCATCTGTAAATTATAAATTCTTTAAAAATAGTTCATATTTTGAAAAAATATACTGTAAAAATAATATAACTATTTTAAAAGTGAAATAATATTATTCTAAAATTTTTTAAATCGCCATTTTAAAAGTGTTAAAATTGCATCAACTCCATCATTCCATCGTATTTTTTTACCTTCTTTTAAGGTTCTTGGATAATAGTTTATTGGCACTTCATAAATTTTATAGCCTTTCCTCAAAATCTTTGCAGTAACTTCTGGTTCCCAATCGAATTTATCTCCTTCGGCGTTTATTAAGATATCTTTCAATTCTTTGTGGAATACTTTATAACATGTAGGCTCATCAGTTAAAAATGTAAAATAAAGAATATTTGTAATTAAGGTTATTATCAAACCTCCTATTAAAAACGATAAATGGGAATATTTATTTTTAAGATTTCTCAATCTTGATCCATATACAACTTTTGCTTTTCCTTCCAATATTGGTTTTATTAATTTAAGGTAATCATTTGGATCATACTCTAAATCAGCATCTTGAATTATTATTATATCACCAGTTGAATGTCTTATCCCTACTTTTAAAGCACTACCTTTTCCTTCATTTTTTTTATTTATAAGTTTGATGTTTTCATTTGGATGATTCTTTATAAATTCTTCAACTATTTCTTTAGTTCTATCCGTTGAACCATCATTTACTACTATAATTTCTTTTTCTAAGGGTAACTTAACTTTTAAAATTTTTTCTAAGATTTTTTTTATTGTTTTTTCTTCATTATATGCAGGAATTACTATTGAAACTTTTTTCATAGATAGCCCCCAATTGATAATGTAAATTTAATTTGAAATATTTATTTTATACAATACAGCAATTTTTTTACCATTATAAGTATAGTTCCAAACTTCAACTAAATACTTATTTAAATCTGGCTTCCAAGGATTTGTAAAGTTATAATAATTTTGTGGGGATATTATTAAAACATTAAACTTTCTTACATATTTGTTTCTATTTGCAGGATCTAGCCAGAATTTTATTGGAATATATTTTACTCCATACTTATCTAATTCTTCCCTATATTTCGGCTTATCTAATGCCATTAATGGATCATATATTCCAATTAACCTACCATACCTATCAAATTCAAATTCAGAACTTATCCAATTATAGTCCCAGTATAAATATTTTATATGATACTTTTTTATTAATTCTAATTTTTTCTTTGTGTTATTTCCATACAATATTATAGCCGCATCGACATCTCTTTGAGATAAGTCAATATATGGATCATTAAGTTGTGCCCATCTAATAACCATTACCTTTCTTCCACTAATTGCATGAATCATAAAACTTAATTCTTTTGTTGATAAAATTACATCATTTACATTAGTATGTGTTAGTAAATAATGTTGTAAAGATTTATACATTTCAGGTAATGGCTGCTTTCCGACATTAGCCCATTTATTGTTGTTTATGTAATTAACAAATGCAAAGGTAGTATTAGCAAATAATAGAATAAATAAAACTCCAAATACAATAATATTTTTATTATCATATAGTTTAAAGCGCTCTTTTATATATTTTAATCCAAATAGCCCTATAAGAATAGCTAACAGCCATAGATAAAATCTATGCATATATGTAGGAACAAAGTGTATCTTTAATAATGGCTCAGTTATAAAATAACAAAATGTAGCAAATAAAGAACCAATTCCAAATATTTTAATAAATTCTTTCTCTATACTGTTTTCTGATTTATAATATGCATATATTCCTAACCAAACTAATAAAGTGCTTATAATATTTCCAATAGATGAAAAATTTAATAAATATGTTTTAATCATGTCAAATAAAAACATTATTTGCACATCTAATCTACCAAAATCTATAATATCCATATGTAACCTATCATAAGGTCTGTGTAGATGGTAGATAAATAATGGCTTATACCAGTAAAGCATCAAAATAGGCACTGCAATTATTCCAAAAACTCCCCATTTTATTATGTTTTCTTTTAAATAATCAATTATTTTATCCCTATTTTTATATATTTCATAAACAATAAAGATTAATATTATTAAAGTTGCTCCAATAAATGCAACCATATGAGATAGAGTTAATAAACCATAAATCAATCCCAATAAGGCGTAATAAATTATCTTTCTTTCTTTATATGTAAGATATAAAGCAATAACAAATAAAGGTAGCATAATTTGGTGCGTAAAGTTAGTATATTTTAATATAGGATATGAACTTATACCATTAGCTAAAACCACACCAATTAATGCAATCCAATCATCTTTAAATAAAACTCTAAATAAATAAAACCATATAACACTACTTACAATAAATATAACTATTGAAAAATAAAACATTCCCTTCATTGTATCTAAATTAAACAAATCACAAAATTTAGCACATAAATAGCCATAGACAGGTAAATAACCTGGTATCCCACCAAGTATTGATGAACTTTCTAATGGATTGCCACCTTCTCTAATATGCCAAATAACTCCCATCTGATAATAGTAATCTCCACCATAAATTGGAGAAGGTAAAGATTTAAATTGTGATATTCCATTATATTGAATAAACGCTCCTAATATAATATATAAGATTAGTAATAAAATTGATAACTTACTTTTAATACTCATATTATTCTCACCTTAAAATTAAAATTGTAGTATGAGTGGGTTATTTGGATATAAAACTATTTAAAAATTACTCTAATCTTTAATAATATAAACTTTGGTGAAATAATGCTATTTGAGTATCAAATAAAAACAACTAAAAGGGAAGAGTTAGTAGATATAACCTCTTATGTAATCTCAGCGATATCTCAATCAAAGGTTAAGGATGGAATTGCTGTAATATATGCTCCTCACACTACATCTGGAATAATTATAAATGAAAATGCAGATCCGTCAGTTAAATATGACATAATAAATTTTCTTTCTTATCTTATTCCTAAAAATTGGAATTTTACCCACTTGGAGGGAAATTCTGACGCTCATATAAAAAGCTCTTTAATTGGATGTTCTCAAACTGTTATTATTAAAGATGGAAAACCATTACTTGGTACTTGGCAGGGAATATTTTTTGCTGAATTTGACGGACCAAGATTAAGAAAATTTTATGTAAAGATAATTGAAAATAAATAATAAATAAAAAACTAAAAAATAACAATATAAGGTGAAAATATGAAAGTTATAGGAATTAGTGGAAGTCCAAGACCTGACGGAAATACAAGTTTATTAGTTAGAGAATCTTTAAACGCAATTACTGAGGAAGGAATTGAAACAGAGTTTATATCATTGGCTGGAAAGGAATTAAATCCATGTTTAGGTTGTAACATTTGTAAAGAGACAGGATATTGCCAAATACTTGATGATATTGATCCAATCTTAGAAAAGATGAAAGAGGCTGATGGAATTATTCTCGGCTCACCAGTTTATTTTGGGGGAGTTTCTGCTCAATTAAAAATGTTAATGGATAGGTCAAGACCTTTAAGAATTGGTTTCCAGTTGAGAAATAAGGTTGGGGGGGCTATAGCAGTAGGAGCAAGTAGAAATGGTGGGCAAGAAACAACAATTCAACAAATCCATAATTTCTTCCTAATTCACTCAATGATTGTCGTTGGAGATAATGACCCAACAGCACATTATGGAGGGACAGGAGTAGGAAAAAGCCCGGGAGATTGTGAAAAAGATGAAATAGGATTAGAAACTGCAAGAAACTTAGGTAAAAAAGTAGCAGAGGTCATTAAATTAATCAAAAAATAGATATTTTAAAATTTTTATTTTTATAATTATTCTTTTTATTTTACAAAAATATTAAGTGATATTTATGATAGATGCAAGAACCAAAGTTGTCGGATTAATAGGACATCCAGTAGAACATTCTTTTTCTCCAATAATGCATAACGCCGCATTTAAAGATAAAGGATTGAACTATGTATATTTAGCGTTTGATGTTCTTCCAGAAAAATTAAAGTATGTAATAGATGGGGCTAAGGCTTTAGGAATTGTTGGATTTAATGTAACTATACCTCATAAGGTCGAAATTATTAAATATTTAGATGAATTAGATGAAAGTGCTAAGTTAATTGGGGCGGTTAATACAATAAAAATAGAGAATGATAAGGCAATTGGATATAATACTGATGGCATTGGAGCAAGATTATCTTTAGAGGAAGAAATTGGTAAAGTTAAAGATAAGACAATATTAATATTAGGAGCAGGAGGAGCGGCAAGGGCTGTGGCATTTGAATTAGCAAAAGATAATAATATAATAATTGCAAATAGAACTGTAGAAAAGGCAGAAAAATTGGCAAAAGAGATTGCTGAGAAACTAAATAAAAAATTTGGTGAGGAAGTTAAATTTAGTAGTTTAAATAATGATTTTAGTGATGTTGATATTATAATTAACGCCACTCCAGTGGGGATGTATCCAAATGTTGATGTTGAACCAATAATTAAAGCTGATCAGATAAAGCCAGATATGGTAGTTATGGATTTAATTTATAATCCATTAGAGACAACTCTATTAAAAGAGGCTAAGAAAGTTGGGGCTAAAACAATAAACGGTTTAGGAATGTTAATTTATCAAGGAGTTGTTGCATTTAAAATATGGACAGGAATTGAGCCAAATATTGAAGTTATGAAAAATGCAATAATTAACACTCTTTTTGGAAATAAAAAATAAACTATAAATTAATTGGTGAATATTATGAAATTCAAACTATATTTTATTATAATCCCATTTTTAATATTTTTTGTTATAGTTTCTGGATGTTTCAGTCATCATCATAATGGTTATAATAGTAATGAGGATTTTATAAATAGTCATGAACATTTTTATAGAAAGGTTGTTAAAGTAGTTGATGGAGATACTATATATGTAGAGTCCAATGGAAGATTGTATAAAATAAGATTATTGGGAGTTGATACACCAGAGACACATAAAAAGAATAATCCATATGAATATTTTTTATTGAATGGAACTCCTATATCTAATACAACATACTTAAAAATTTGGGGCTATAAAGCAACAGATTTTGCAAAGAAAATGTTAGATAATAAAACTGTTATTGTAGTTTTTGATAATGAGGCTCCAAAAAAGGATAAGTATGGAAGATACTTGGCATATATTTTTATAAAAAATGGTAGTAATTATATTAACTTTAATGAAGAACTTTTAAAATACGGCTATGCGAGAGTTTATATAAGTAAGTTTGAATTAGAAAAAGAATTTTTAAAAATTGAGAGAGAGGCAAAGATAAATAAAATTGGCTTATGGAATTGGAGCAACAACTGAGGAGAAATTTATGGAAGGAAATGCTTATGCATTAGCGTCAGGGACAATAATAAATGCAATAGCAACGGGCAAAGGTTCAGCCTTTGGTTTAAATTTAAAGGTTTATGCAAGAGTTAAGTTAATAGACGATGGTAAAAATAAAATTGAAGGAAAAGTATTAGATAATCCCAATATTAAGCCAAATTTAATAATAAGATGTGTAAAAAATACATTGGACTATTTTGGTTTAAACTACTCTGCTTATGTAGAAACAAAGACAGAAATCCCAATAAAATCAGGTTTGAGTAGTAGTTCAGCCACATCTAACGCTGTTGTCTTAGCAACATTTGACGCTTTGGGAGAAAAAATTGATGATGAGTTAATAATAAACTTAGGAATAAAATCAAGTTTCGATGAAAAATTAACTGTTACTGGGGCTTATGATGATGCTACTGCCTCATACTATGGAGGAATAACTATAACTGACAATTTAAAGAGAGAGATATTAAAAAGAGATAAGATGCCAGAAGATTTAAATGTTGTAGTTTTAATTCCAAACTTTGAAAAGAATGTGAATGTCAATAGGATGAAACTAATTAAAGATTATGTTGAAATAGCCTTTAAAGAGGCTATGAGTGGAAATTACTTTAATGCTTTGTTTTTAAATGGAATTTTATATGCATCTGCGTTAAACTTTCCTACAAAAATAGCAATAGACGCCTTAGAAGCAGGGGCATTAACATCTGGATTATCAGGAACTGGGCCGAGTTATATAGCTATAGTTGAAGATGAAAATCTGAATAGAGTAAAAGAGAAATTAAATAAGTATGGAAAGGTTATTTTAACAAAACCAAACAATGAAGGAGCATCTGTTTTTTAAATTTTTATTTTTATGAAATCTATCATGATTTTTAATGATAAATTATAAATAGTAATAAAATCTATAAAAAATTAATACTTAGTAGTAATTATAAACTTTTATTATTATGGTGGTATTATGAAAATTCTATTTTATATGTGGGGATCTTATTGCTCAATATTAAAAAAGGCATTGGATGAGTTAAAAAAAGAAGGTTATAATATTGAATATAAAATATATTCTAATAGAAATCCAATCGATAATAAATTTTTAGAAGATGTTAAAAACTCTGATTTAGTTTTTATATATAAAACATCATCAGATGATATTGATCTAGAGAAAATAAAGAAATTAAATGAAAACATTATAATTGTTTCACAAGACCCAAGTTTTTGGAATTCTGAAAAATCTGCTAAGTGTTATCTATTTACAACTTATGGAGGAATTGATAATTTTAAAAACATGATTTTGTATTTAATGGGCGAAGATAAAGAGGTTATAAAGAAACCATTCCAAGGAATTTACTATAAAGGAAAAATCTATGAAGAATTAGATGAATTTTTAGATGATGTTAATTTTGATAAAAAATATACAGTAGGAGTTTTATTTTCAAGGCATTACTTAGTTAATGACGATATGGATGTAATTAACAAACTTTTAAATAAATTAGAGGAGGAATTTAATGTAATTCCAGTATTTTCTTATGGGGCTAAGTGTGAAGAGTTAAATGCCTTAGGTGGGGGAGAGAGCATTTTAAAATACTTCTTTAAGGATGATAAACCATTAATAGATGCGTTAATTAACTTATTATCATTTCCATTGGGAACTGTAAAAGATGGAGGAAATTTAAATAAAATCTCTGGGGTTGATATACTTAAAAAATTAGATATTCCAGTATTTCATCCAATAATGAGTTACTATAAAAGCTATGAGGATTGGAAAAATGACAGTCAAGGATTATCTGCAGATATTGGTTGGACTATTGCATTACCAGAATTTGAAGGGGTTATAGAACCAATTATAATTGGAACTACAGAAAATGAAAATGGTTTTGAAAAAAAATTTGGAATTGAAGAAAGAATAGAAAAAGTTGTTAAGAGAATAAAAAGATGGATTAAATTGAAATATAAACCTAAAAAAGATCGAAAAGTTATATTTGTTTTACATAACAATGCCTGTGCCTCCGTAGAGGCAACAATAGGAAGTGCGGCTCATTTGGACAGTCTTCAAAGTGTTGTGAATATAATGAAAAAATTAAAAGAAGAAGGATATAATGTAGAAAATATCCCTGAAAGTGGAGAGGATTTATCTAAATTAATCTTACAAAAGAAGGCAATTTCAGAGTTTAGATGGACTACTGTTGAGGAAATTATCTCAAAAGGAGGATACTTATATTTAATGGATGAAGAAGAATATTATGAAGACTTTAATAAACTCCCTAAAAATGTGAAAAACAAGATTTTAGAAACTTGGGGAGATTTAAATGGAAAAGATATTCCAGCGGGAATGATATACAAAGTGGATGGTAAAAACAAGATAGTTATAACTGGCTTAAAGTTTGGAAACATTTATGTTTGTGTCCAACCAAAAAGAGGCTGTGCAGGGGCAAGATGTGATGGTAGAGTTTGTAAAATTTTGCACGACCCATATTGCCCACTAACTCACCAATATATTGCCACATATAAATACTTTAATGACATTGGAGATATTATAATACACGTAGGAACTCATGGAACATTAGAATTTCTCCCTGGGAAAAATGTAGGTTTATCCAATGAATGTTTCCCTGATATCTGTATAGGGGATATTCCTCACCTTTATATTTATAATTCAGATAATCCACCAGAAGGATCTATAGCAAAAAGAAGAAGTTATGCTACTATTGTAGATCATTTACAAACAGTTATGGTAGACGCATTTAGTGAAGAGTTAGAAACTTTAAACAGCTACATAGAGGAATATTTAAAGGAAATGGATACTTCAAGAAAACATCAATTAGAACATTTAATTATTGAAGAAGTGAAAAAAACTAACTTAGTAAAAATAAAAGAAAAAATTAAAAAAATAGAAAAAGAAGGAAAAATTCATGAAAACTTTAAAGAATTGTTTGATGAAATAAGAGATACTTTAGAAATGATAAAGAACTCAAAATGCAATGATGGAATGCACATCTTTGGAGAACTACCTGAAGGAGATAGAAGAGTGGAATTCATAAAAAATATATTGGAATATGAATATAAAGAGAAAGATTTAAAGAAAAAAATTGAAAATGTGTTAAATGGAAAAAGTATTGAAAATAAAAAATTGGAGGGAATAATTAAAGAAATAAATGAAAGAATTGAGAAAACTGATGAAATAAAATCCTTACTAAGAGGAATTGACGCAAGATATATAGAGCCTGGAGCTTCTGGATTAATTTCAAGAGGTAACTATGATATACTACCAACAGGAAGGAATTTTTACACATTGGATCCATATAGAGTTCCTACAAAATCTGCCTATAAAGTTGGGATTTTGTTGGCTGAAAAATTAATTGAAAGATATTTAGAGGATGAAGGAAAATATCCTGAAAATATTGCTTTATATTGGATGGCTTCTGACATAATGTGGGCAGATGGAGAATGTATGGGAATGATATTACATTTATTAGGAGTTAAACCCATTTATAAAGGAGGAAAAGTTGTTGATTTAGAAATAATCCCATTAGATGAATTAAAAAGACCAAGGATTGATGTTACTATAAGAGTTAGTGGAATAATAAGAGATATGTTTCCAAATTGTATAGAACTTATTGATGAAGCAATAATGAAAGTATCTAAGTTAGACGAGCCAATAAATATGAATTTTGTAAAAAAACATGTAATTGAAGGATTAAATAACAAGTTATCTTTTAGAGAGGCAACATTTAGAATTTTCTGCTCTCCTCCTGGAACATATGGAAATGGAGTTAAATATGCTGTATATGCAAGTGCTTGGGAGAATGATGAAGATTTAAAGGATGTATTTGTGTATTGGAATTCTTATGCCTATGGAAAGAATGTGTATGGTAAAAAATCTACAGAAATTTTTAAAAGTTTATTAAAAACAGTTGATTTAACATTTAATAAAGTTGTTACTGATGAATATAACTTACTTGGATGTTGTTGCTACTTTGGAACTCATGGAGGATTAACTAACGCTGCAAGAGTTTTGAGGAATAAAAAAATTAAGGCGTATTATGGAGATACAAGAAATTCAAAAAATGTTGCTATAAGAACTTTAAAAGAAGAAATTGAGAGAGTTACTTTAACAAAGTTACTAAATCCAAAGTGGATTGAAGGGATGAAAAAGCATGGATACAAAGGGGCTGGAGACATTGCTAAAAGAATAGGAAGAGTTTATGGTTGGAGTGCTACAACTAAGGAAGTAGATAGTTGGGTATTTGATGAGATATTTAACACATTTGTAAAAGATGAGAAAAATAGAAAGTTTTTTGAAAAACATAATATATATGCATTAGAAGAAATTTCAAGAAGATTGTTGGAGGCTTATCAAAGAGGTTTATGGAAAACTAAGAGAGAAAATATTGATGAACTTAAAAAAATTTATTTGGATATAGAAGGAAATATTGAAGAATCTTATAATGATGATTATGGTGAGTATCAAGGTGGAATTATAACCATAGATACTTCTTGGAAAGTAAAAATTAATGAATAAATTTTTTTGAATGTGTAGTATAATTTTTATAAATTTTCATATTTGTATAATATTTACTCTCGGGATTTGATAATATCAAATCATAAAAAAATTTTGTTTTTTATTATAATAATATTATGATTTTAAAATTTTTCATATTGCTATAATATTTTTTTGTTATTTTTCTTATTTTATAATATCCAGATTGAGATTTTCCCGAGGTTCGTTATTACTCTTAAAAACTATGCAAATATAAAAACTTATAAATATTTTATGTTATTAAAAAATTTATATTTCCATCCTCTTTGGGGCCTGATTATATACCTATAGGGCTCCGCCCTATTGGAATACCCGGGATGCATTGCTTCTTAAAAGAAGCAATGCCTCTTTTTGCCTTTCCCCTTTGGGGCCTGATTTTAGACGGGTAATGAGGGTATTATACGGGTATTTAAGAAAAAAGAATTTCCATCTCCTTTGGGATGTGATTTTAAACTTATATTGGAGATAGATATAAATGCAATAGATATATTTAATTTCCATCTCCTTTGGGATGTGATTTTAAACAGAGCACAATTTGAAGAGATAATTTTCTAAAATTACTTTATTATACTTCTTTATATATGGGTTATATTTCGGAGGGTCAATTACCCCTGTTATTTATATACCTCCGAACTTATATATAAATTTTTCTATTCTTAATTATTTGCTTAAAATCCCTTGAAATTTTTAATATTAATTTATTTATCAGGGAAAATTTAAGATAAAAACAATTAAATAAAATCTCCTAAAAATCTTAATAATTTAATAAAGTCAAATATTCAAATTAATCAAAATAAAAGACCCTTCGAAATTTGATAAAATTCCTTAAAATTAAAAAATAATAAATTAAAAGCCTCTAAATAAAAAAATAACAATTTTTAGCGAGGGA
>NZ_JACCLX010000015.1 GCF_024490875.1 Methanocaldococcus sp. | reverse complement strand
TGTAGAAAGCTTCTTCTCCCTCCTTAAACGAAAAACTAAGTCCTTCTATAATAGATTCCCTAATAATTTCAAATTTATTACCATTATCTCCTGGCTTAATTCTTTCGCCTCCATCTATAACTACCTCTTATCCTTATCTTGACAATCTCTGCCTATGGGATAAAAAAATATTTATAAATAAAAAAATAAAAAATATTAATATGTAAGGTGAAACATATGGAAAAATGGCATTTGAAAAAATTAGCTGTTTGTTTTAATTGTAAAAAAGAAGTAGATCAAATTATAGAGATTTATACCAATCAGGCGTTTGTTAAATGTTCTAACTGTGGAGTTACAAGATATTATATTTTAAGGAGAGTGGGGGTTGAAGATATAAGCATAATTGAAGAAGAAAAAAAGAAAAAGCATAGGTATGAGCCGTGGTTCTTAAAAAAAAAGCAGTTTGTTTTAACTGTAAAAAAGAGGCAATACAGGATATAGCAATAACAGAAACTAAGTTAATTGTAAGATGTAGAAATTGTGGATTTACAAGGGTTTATCAGTTTCATATCTTAGAAATAAATAATGATTGAAAAAAATTGTGAAATAAGTATGAACAAATCCACAAAGTTTATATAGAACTTTAACGGCATATTATTTAATGTAGAAAAATTTTGAATAAAATTGAAAGATTAAAAATAAAAGAGGGGATTTAGTATGGTTAAAGAATTAAAAGTTGCAGAAGCATATCAAGGAGATGTAGGGAAAGGAATTGCGAGAATTGATCCATACACAATGGACGAACTTGGTTTAAAACCAGGAGATGTTATTGAAATTGAAGGTCCAAAAGGTAAGGCTTATGCCATTGTATATAGAGGTTTCTTAGAAGATGCTGGAAAAGGAATTATTAGAATTGATGGTTATTTAAGACAAAATGCAGGAGTAGGTATTGGAGATAGAGTAAAGGTTAAGAAAGTAGAGCTTAAAGAGGCTAAGAAAGTAGTTTTAGCTCCAACTCAGCCAATTAGATTTGGTCCAGGATTTGAAGATTTCATAAAGAGAAAAATATTAGGACAAGTATTAAGCAAAGGTTCAAAAGTAACAATTGGAGTTTTAGGAACTGCCTTAACATTTGTTGTTGTTAGCACATCACCAGCAGGACCTGTTAGAGTAACTGAATTTACACATGTTGAATTGAAAGAAGAGCCAGTTAGTGAAATTAAAGAAACTAAGATTCCAGATGTTACTTATGAAGATATTGGTGGTTTAAAAGAAGAAGTTAGAAAAGTTAGAGAAATGATAGAACTTCCAATGAGACACCCTGAGTTGTTTGAAAAGTTAGGAATTGAACCACCTAAGGGAGTTTTATTAGTAGGACCACCTGGAACCGGTAAGACCTTGTTAGCTAAAGCTGTAGCTAATGAAGCAGGAGCAAACTTCTATGTCATAAATGGACCAGAAATAATGAGTAAGTATGTTGGAGAAACTGAAGAAAACTTAAGAAAGATATTTGAAGAAGCTGAGGAGAATGCACCATCAATAATATTCATTGATGAAATTGACGCTATTGCTCCAAAGAGAGATGAGGCTACAGGAGAAGTTGAAAGAAGGTTAGTTGCTCAATTATTAACATTAATGGATGGATTAAAAGGAAGAGGACAAGTTGTAGTTATTGGAGCAACTAACAGACCTGATGCATTAGATCCTGCATTGAGAAGACCAGGAAGATTTGACAGAGAGATTTACATAGGAGTTCCAGACAGAGAAGGTAGAAAAGAGATATTACAAATACACACAAGAAACATGCCATTAGCTGAAGATGTTGACTTAGACTACTTGGCAGAGGTAACCCATGGATTTGTAGGGGCTGACTTAGCGGCTTTATGTAAAGAAGCGGCAATGAGAGCATTAAGAAGAATATTACCAAACATTGACTTAGAAGCAGAGGAGATTCCAAAAGAAGTTTTAGACAACTTAAAAGTTACAATGGATGACTTCAAAGAAGCATTGAAAGATGTAGAACCATCAGCAATGAGAGAAGTTTTAGTTGAAGTTCCAAATGTTAAGTGGGAGGATATTGGAGGATTAGAGAATGTTAAGCAAGAACTTAGAGAGGCAGTAGAATGGCCATTAAAGGCTAAGGAAGTGTTTGATAAGATAGGAATAAGACCACCAAAAGGAGTTTTACTCTTTGGACCACCAGGAACTGGTAAGACATTGTTAGCTAAGGCTGTTGCTAACGAAAGTGGAGCAAACTTCATAAGCGTTAAAGGGCCAGAAATATTTAGTAAGTGGGTAGGTGAATCAATACCTAAAGATGAGAAGGTTTTAGCAAAAATAAATGGTGAAATAGAGCTAATTGAAATTGAAAAACTTTATGAAGAATGGTTAAATGGAAAAGATATTGAAGTAGTTTCAGTTGTAGATGGAAAGGTTAGATGGTCTAAAATTGAAAAGATTTCAAAGCATTTAAGAACCTCTCCAATAGTTGAGATTATTACAGAATCTGGTAGAAAGGTTAAAGTTACATTAGACCATTCAGTATTTACAGTAAAAGATGGAGAAATAGTTTCTATTCCAACATCTGAATTGAAAAAAGGAGATTGGATTGTATTAGTAAATAATATTCCATCTGGAGATAAGGATGAAATTTCAAGAATAAAAATTAACAAAAATGTTGCAGAATTAATAGGTTTGTATCTCTCTGAGGGAGATATAAACAAGGACTATGTAAGAATACATACAAAAGACATTGAAATTATAAAAGAAATAGATAGGATAACAAAAGAGGAAAACATTGAAGGAAAATATTATAAAAAAGATGGCTCTTACTGGATTAAAACAAGATGGTTTGTTGAATTATGTAAAGAGTTTGGAGTAGGGGCAAAGAACAAAAAATTAGGAAAGGCATTATCTTTAAAGAAAGATTTATTGGCAAGTATTCTAAAAGGTTACTTTTCTGGAGATGGTTCATTCTACTTAAGGAATCATAAAAGAACTGGAACAATTGAAGCTGTTACAGTATCTAAAACATTAGCAGAAGAGCTATTGATTGCCCTATCAATGTTTGGTATATTTGCAAGGATAAAAGAAAGAACAAATAGGGTAGGAAATATTGAATATAGAATATTAATAGGCAGAGTAGAGCAGTTTGAAGTATTCTCAAAAGAAATAGGATTTATACAAGAAAGAAAGAATAAACCATTAGAAGAATTTATAAAATCTAAGAAATGGACAAGAGGAAAGAGAAATATTCCAAAAGAACTTGTTGGAGAACTTTATGCATATATGGAAGTTGAACACTACTCAGATAGGGTTGTGAAAAAAGCGTTAAAGAAAGTCTTGTTAGAAGATTTATACTTTGATAGGATAAAGGAAATTAATTATTTAAATAGGGATGATACTTATGTTTATGACGTCGTTGAAGTTGTAGAGGGGCATAACTTCTTAGGAGGATATGGAGTTTTATTACACAATTCAGAGAAAGCAATAAGAGAGATATTTAGAAAGGCAAGACAGTCAGCACCATGTATAATATTCTTTGATGAGATTGATGCCATAGCTCCAAAGAGAGGTAGAGATATAAGTTCAGCAGTTACTGATAAAGTTGTCAACCAATTATTAACTGAATTAGATGGAATGGAAGAACCAAAGGATGTTGTCGTTATAGCGGCAACTAACAGACCAGATATAATAGACCCAGCATTATTAAGACCAGGAAGATTAGACAGGGTAATATTAGTCCCAGTTCCTGATGAAAAGGCAAGATTGGATATATTCAAGATACACACCAGAGGTATGAACTTAGCAGAAGATGTTAATTTAGAAGAATTGGCTAAGAAAACTGAAGGATACACTGGGGCTGATATAGAGGCAATATGTAGAGAGGCAGCAATGTTAGCAGTTAGAGAGAGTATAGGAAATCCATGGGGAATTGAAACTGCATTGAGAGATTTAATTAACTACTTACAAAGTATATCAGGAGCATTTAAGAGAACAGCAGTTGAATTAAACAGTGTAATTAAAGCTACAAAAGAGAAAGAGTCAGCAGAGGCTGGAGAATTTGCCGAACTAAACAATGCTATAAGAAATATAATAAGTGTATTAACTCCAGCCAAAGAGAAAATTGAGGCTGTAGAGAAAGAATTAAACAACTTCCTTGAAATTATAAACAAAGAGGACTTAAAACCATCTGAAAAAGAAGAAGCAGAGAAATTAGCAAAATACTTAAAAGACTTATTAGACAAGTTAAAAGAAATGATAGACAACATTTACAACTTAGAGAACAAGTTAGGAAACTTATCACAAAAAGTTTCTGCTGAAGAAATTGATGAAATAATTAAAACTACACAAAATGTAATTCAAAGATTTACAACAATATTAGATGAACTTAAAAATGTGCTAAAAGACATTGAAAGTATAAGATTGAAAGTTTCAACAAAAGATGTAAAAGTTAAAAGAGAACACTTCATGAAAGCCCTCGAAAAGATTAAACCATCAGTAAGTAAAGAAGACATGAGAATTTATGAAAAATTAGCCCAAGAGTATGGTAGAACTACAACAACTGAAAAGAAAAAAGAAGAAAGTAAAGAGGTTGTCTAATCTCTAAATCTATCTTTATTTTTTTATAGGCAGATAACTATATTAGTAGTTTAATATCTATTTTTTAAATTGGGAGATGATGACAAAAGTTATTAGAGATTCAATTCACAAAGATATTTATTTAGAAGAAAATATAGTAAATATTATAGACAGTGAAGAATTTCAAAGATTGAGGAATATAAAACAGACAGGTTTAACATATTTAGTATATCCATCTGCTAATCATACAAGATTTGAGCATTCTATAGGAACTATGTTTATAGCCTCTAAAATAGCAGAAAAAATTAATACAGATATTGAACTTACAAGAGTTTCTGCGTTATTACACGATATAGGACATCCTCCTTTTTCACACACATTAGAAATATGTGGCTATAACCATGAATATATTACAAAAGAAAAAATTAAACATATGGATTTAGGAAATTTTTCAAAAAAAGAAGTAATAGATACTTTAAAAAGAAAAAATTTAGAAGGAAAGATAATTTCTGGGGATGTCGATGCTGATAGAATGGATTATCTATTGAGGGATAGTTACCACACTGGAACTGCCTATGGAATGATAGATTTACCAAGAATTTTAAGAAGTATAACGACTTTTGAAAGTTTTGGAACTCCTAAAATTGGCATATTGATGAAGGGAATCCAAGCAATAGAATCTTTGTTAGTTGCAAGGCATCAAATGTATTCTGCTGTTTATATGCATCCAACGGTTAGAATAGCAGATACAATGTTAAAAAGAGCAGTTATTGGAGAAATTCACAAAAAGAATTTAAATTTAAAGGATTTGTCTAAAATGGATGATATTGATTTAGTGTCTTTTTTAAGAAACTCTGAAAACTACTTAATGAATAGATTAGACAAAAGAAACTTATACAAAAATGTTATAACTTACAGTTATTTTGACTTAAAGCCAATAGAAAGATGGATTTTTGTTAATTTAGGAGAAAAAGAGATATTGTCATTAGAGGAAAAACTTTATGAGGAATTTGGATGCGATTTATTTATTGATATATATCCAATACCTAAAATGGAAGAACACAATGTTTATGTAATATCTGAGAAGGGTGTTAATAGATTAGATGATGTATCTCCTTTGGCTAAAAGCTTAAGACCATCCGAAATTAGACTTTGGAATATCTCTATTTATGCTCCAAAAGAAAAAATTAAAGAACTTAAAGAGAACAATATAAAGAATAGAATAAGTAAAATCTTAAAAGAATTGGATATGAAGATTGAGAGTAAGTTAATAGATATTTTAAAAGAATATGAGCCAATTAAAGGTAAAGGAAGGTTTTTAGATCTTGCAAAAGAAAAAGGTATTACTCCAAAAGAATTTTATAATGAACTACATAAGTTAATATTCTGTGGATTAATAAGAGAAAAATATAATAGAAGAAAATACATTTACTGTCTAAATAAAAATTATTCTAAATTTTTATAATTTATTTTTTTCAACTCTAAGAATCCTCTACCAATTAAATGGGATATTCTCAAACATTCTGGAATCTTACTTTTAAGTTTTGTCTTTTTAACAATATTTTTAACAAAATCTCTATTAGTTCCAACATACTGAACATAAATATTATCTAATTTTTCTACATCTGGAAAGGATTTTATGAGATTTATTCTTTCATCTGCATCGTCAAAGTATTTTTTAAGGGCTGAAAATATTTTCTCCTTATTTGGATACTTATCAATGACTACAATAACTGGCTTTTTAGTTTTTCTATAAATCTCCCAGAGATTTGCAATGTTAAATCCACCAAAAGTAATTCCAGATAAAAAAATTGCCTTTATTTTATTATAATGCTTCCCCTTAGTTATATCTATTATTTTATCTGTGACATCCATTTCATCCTTTTTAAACTCTCTAAAATAGACACCATCAATTATTTTATTTCCCCTCATAAAAGTGCCTATCAATATGCAAACTTTATCATTTTTATTAAATGGAGCATCGTCAAATCCTATAACTTCTATCTCATCCTTCATAAATACCACAAATTTTAAATAGAACTATATGTATTTTAAAATATTTTTAATTTCTATATAAAGTTTTTATATCTTTAATAGAATGTGAGAATATGAATAAAAAATGCTTCTGTATATGTGGGAAAATAATTAGTTTAAATTTATTTGGTAAAAGATTTTCTAAAAAAATTATAAAAAAGAGAGATTTAAAAAAATATAAGTTACATCTCCATCCGAGTGTTGCAGTTGATGGAATTGTTGAAAAAGACAATAAAATTCTATTAATAAGAAGAAAAAATAATCCATTTAAGAATTGTTTTGCTTTGCCAGGAGGATTTGTCGAATGTGGAGAAACAGTTGAAAATGCCATTGTTAGAGAAGTTTATGAAGAGACTGGCTTAATAACAAAAGTAAAAAGTTTATTGGGAGTTTATTCCTCCCCAGATAGAGACCCAAGAGGACACGTTATTTCAATTGTCTTTATATTAAATATTATGAGAGGAGAATTAAAAGCAGGAGATGACGCAAAAGAAGCAAAATTTTTTGATATAAATAATTTACCAAAATTGGCTTTTGATCATAAAAAAATAATTGAAGATTATATGAGGTGGAAAGATGGTAAAGTTTTGCCCAAAGTGTAATAATTTAATGTTACCAAAAAATGGAAAATTAAAATGTGCTGTTTGTGGATATGAGGAAGAATCTACTGAGAGTAGAAGTAAAGAATATGAATATAAAGAACACTTAGAAAGTAAAAAAGTAAAAATTACAGTTATTGAAGGAAAAAGTTTAGATACATTACCAACTACAAGAATTGAATGTCCAAAATGTGGGCATAATGAGGCATATTGGTGGCTACAACAGACAAGATGTGCTGATGAGCCAGAAACAAGATTCTACAAGTGTAAAAAATGTGGTCATACTTGGAGAGAGTATGATTAACCATAGAGGGCTTTACCCCTCTATTGAGATACTCCCCCATTAGTTTGTATTTTTATTCATTATCACCTCTCTCGCTAAAAATTTTTATTTTTTAATTTAGAGGAGTTTAATTTGAGATTATTGAATTTTAAAAATTTTTATCAAATTTCGAAGGGTCTTTTATTTTAATGAATTTTAATATTTGATTTTATTAAATTATTTAGATTTTTGAGTGATTTTATTTAATTGTTTTTATCTTCAATTTTCCCTGATAGTTAGGTTAATATTAAAAATTTAAAGGATTTTAAGCAAATAAATCAAAATAGAAAAATTTATATATAAGTTCGGAGGTATATAAATAACTAAGGGTAATTGACTCTCCGAACCCTAACCCCCTATTATAGGAGAATAATAAAGTAATTTTAAAAGTTTATCTCTTCAAATTGTGTCCTGTCTAAAATCATGCCCCAAAGGGATGGAAAGTCATCATCTCACCTTTTCTATTTTTTCTTTATAATTTGTTTAAAATCAGGCCTCAAAGGGATGGAAAGCTCTCTCACGGAGGAGGGGAGGACTTTTAGAAATGCCTGTCTAAAATCAAGCCCCAAAGGGGAAAGTTAAAAAGAGGCATTGCTTCTTTTAAGAAGCAATGCATAGGGAGTATAGCAATAGAGGGTATCCCTCTATGCGGCGTATAACAATAGGGCGGAGCCCTATGGGTATAAAATCACGCCCCAAAGGGGATAAATGTATTTAAATTTTTTATTTTTTAATAGTATAAAATATTTACAAATTTCTATATTCACATCTTTTTTAAGAGTAATAACGAACCCCGAGAAATTCTTGATCTGGATATTACAAAATCATAAAAATAACAAAAAAATATTATAGTAATATGATAAATTCTAAAATCGTAATAGAGTATAATAAAAAATAGAAAATTTTTATTATAAAATATTATCAAGTTCCGAGAGTAAATATTATAAAAATATGAAAATTTGCAAAAATAATATTACGAATACACTATATAAATCCAAATTTTTTAATTTATCTATATTCTTTTTGGCATAAAAGAAAGGCAGAATATCCTTTATTATACACTAAATCTACAAATCTCCATATTCGCATACTTTTTAAGAGTAATACTGACTCCCGGGAAAATCTCTATCTGAATATTACAAAATCATATAAATATCTAAAAAATATTATAGTAATATGAAAAATATCAAAATCATAATATTATTATAATAAAAATTTAAAATTTTTTAAGATTTAATATTATTGAACCTCGAAAAATTTTCTTGCTGAATATGATTTATTATGAAAATTTATAAAAATTATATTACAAATAGATATTATAAATTTAAATTTTCTGATGTAGTTATAATATTTTTAGAATAAAAGAAGGATAAAAAATCCTTTATTATACCTTAAATTCATAGGTTTATATACTTGCATACTTTTAAAAATAATACTGACCCCCGGTAAATTTTCAATTCAATATTATAAAATCATATAAATGACAAAAAAATATTATAATAATATGAAAAATTTTAAAATTATAATATTACTATAATAAAAAACAAAATTTTTTTATTATATAATATTAACAAATCCCGAGAGTAAATATTATTTATTTACTATAAAATTCATAAAAATAATATTACTAAATTTAGAATATAAACTACAAAGACTAAGGGAGAATATGTTAATAATTTTAGTAGGATTGCCTAGTGTGGGGAAATCTACATTTTCAAAAAATTTAGCAAAAATTTTAAGTAAGTATAATATTGATGTTATTGTTTTAGGAAGTGATTTAGTTAGAGAGAGTTTTCCAAAGTGGAAAGAACAGTATGAGGAATTTATTAAAAGAACAACCCAGTTATTAATAGATGAGGCATTAAAAAAATACTGGGTTATAGTTGATGATACAAACTATTACAACTCAATGAGGCGAGATTTAATAAATTTAGCAAAAAAATACAATAAAAACTATGCTATAATTTACTTAAAAGCACCCCTTAATATATTAATTAAAAGAAATGTTGAGAGAGGAGAAAAGATACCAAATGAAGTTATTAAAAAAATGTATGAAAAGTTTGACGAGCCGGGTAAAAAATATAAGTGGGATGAACCATTTTTAACAATAGATACAACAAAAAACTTTGATTTAGAGGATATTGCTAAAAAATTAATTGAAAAAAGCAAAGAAATTCCAAAATATGAAGAAGTTGAAGAAAACAAACTTAAAAATAATAATATATTTGATGAAATTGACAAAAAAACGAGAAAAATCATAAGTGAATACATAAAATCTGGTAAAATTAGTAGAGATAAAATTAAAGACATTGTAAATTTAAGGAAAGAATTTTTAAAGAAATTAAAAAAATTAAACAATATAGATTATAATAAAACCATTGAAGAGTTTAAAGAAACCATTAACAAAAATATAAAAAATGAAAACCTTTAAATATTAGATTCTCCAAAGATTATATCGAAAATAAAATTAACAAAAAATTGTGGGGGATAAAAATGGCAGAAGAAAAAGAAGTTAAAGAAATAAAAATTGAAGTTCCTAAAGAAATCGCTGAAAAAATAGATAAAATTACTAATTTTTTAAATAGTTTAAAAGATAAAAAAGAAGTAATTTCTAAAGAAAAGGTAGAAGAAATTTTAAAACTCGTTGAAGAAGTTAAAGAAAAATTACCTAAACTTAATATAGATATTAATAAAATTACTAAGATATTAGAGGGCAGTGGTAGCGAGGTAAGAATTGTATTTGACAATTTCACGATTAATGGAGAGGTTGGCTTAAAAATCATTCCTTTAAAAAAAGAGAAAAAAGAATAAAAATATAATTAGTGAGATTTTGCTCGATAAAATAAATTATCTATTTTTATTTCAGAATTTAATAAAAGAAGGAAATTTAAAAATAATATTCAAAAATATCTTTTCTTTAACTGTTGATAAAAATTTTATTGTTTTAGATATTTTTAATGTAAAAACAATAAAGGAGTTAATGAGCGCTATGCAGATTGATAAAAAAGAAAATATATCAGTTTCAAATATTTTATCAAATATTAAAAATATTAACGACTTAATGTCTAAGGTTTCAAAAATTGCCGATACATTGGTAAAAAATAAAAAAACATTTGTTTTAAAATATAATGGTGAAGATGTTTTAATTGTAGGATATGAAGCAAAAGGAGGAATTATTTTAAAAAATATAAAAATTGTCAATAAACTGTTATTAATAAAATTATTAAATGAGTTTAGAGATTAACTTCTTAAAATCTCATACATTTCCTCAGCCTTTTCATATACTTTTTCTTCATCAACAGTTAATATTTTACCCTCTCTCATTACTATTTTTCCATCTATGATAACATCATCCACAAAGCCATTGAATGCATAAACTAAGTGAGACATAATATTTTCTTTTGGATATAGGAATGGTTTATCCATATTTATTAAAACTATATCAGCCAAATAACCCTCTTTTATTTTTCCAGATTTTATATTCAACGCCTTAGCCCCATTTTTTGTAGCAAAATTAAAAGCAGTCTCTGCCTTAATTACAGTAGGATTTAAATTAACTCCTTTATGTAAAATAGCAGTTATTTTTATCTCCTCAAATAAATTTAAATTATTGTTACTTCCACAGCCATCAGTTCCCAATGTAACATTTATCCCTTCTTTTAAAAGTTTAGGTATTGGGGCTATTCCAGAGGCTAACTTTAAGTTACTAATAGGATTATGAGATACATTTATATTTTTTTCTTTAATTATTCTTATCTCTTCATCTGTTAAATGGACACAATGGGCGGCAACAACATTTACATCATCAAAAAACCCAAATGAATTTAAATAAATAAATGGCTCCATTCCTGTTTTCTCTTTAACTGTTTTAATCTCATCTAATGTCTCATTCATATGAATGTGTATCATAACATTATATTTTTTAGCCAATTCATTAACTTTCATTAATAATTCTTTGGAGCAAGTATATGGGGCATGTGGGCCTAAAGCTGGAATTATTCTACTGTTATTTAATTCATTTATATATTTAATGTATTTTTCAACGTTTTTTAACTCTTTTTCTCTTCTTTCTTCATCAAACAAGTCAATCATTCCATAGGCTAAAACAGCCCTCATTCCACTTTCATCTACTGCCTTAGATATCCCCTCTAAGTAAAAATACATATCATTAAATGTAGTAGTTCCGCTTTTAATCATCTCTATACATCCTAATAATGTTCCCCAATAAACGATTTTTTCGTTAAGTTTTGCTTCCATTGGCCATATATAATTGTTTAACCACTCCATTAGTGGAAGATCATCAGCAACTCCCCTAAACAATGTCATTGGTATATGGGTGTGAGTATTTATCAAACCAGGAATTGCTATTTTTTTCTTTCCATCAATAATTTCAACATCTTCAACTTCATCTTTTTTAACTTTTCCAATCTTTTTTATTTTGTTTCCTTCAATTAATATATCCTGCCTTTTTCCATTTACATAAACATCTTTTATTAATATCAAACTCTCACCTACCTTAATTTTTATAATTTTTAAAAATTTTAATTTAATTTTAATTTAATCTATAACTTTGTTTAATTTATACTATTGTTATACTTATTTAATCTCCTTCAACATACTTTCTTAATTTTTCAAGTTGTTCTTTAGTTCCAAATGCATATATAATATCTCCAACGTTAATTATTGTGTTAGGCGTTGGACTTGTAATCATCTTATTTCCTTTTTTAATAGCTAAAATTGTAGCCCCTGTCTTTTCTCTAATTTTTGAATCCTTTATTGATTTATTGTCAAGTTCATAATTTTTTATAACAAATCTTCTAATTTCTATATCTTCCTGTGAAGCCACTAATGAATGGATAAATTCAACAACATCTGGATTAATGGCTATTTTTGCAATTTCCAAACCTCCAACTATATAAGGACATACAGCCCTATCTGCCCCCGCTTTTATTAATTTATCTAAGGTTGATTGATCATCTGCTTTTGCAACTATGTAAATATTTGGATTTAATTTTTTTGCTGATAAGGTGATAAATACATTTTCAGCGTCGGAGGTTACTACTGATATTAAACCCTTAGCCCTATCAATCCCTGCCTTTTTTAATATGTCATCAGATGTTGCATCTCCAACGATACATATAAGACTTGGATCTTTTTCAATAGCCTCTTGCAATAATTTCTCATCTTTATCAATAACAACAAAAGGAATTCCTGATTTTTTTAACTCATATGCTACAACCCTTCCCAATCTTCCATAACCACAAATTATATAATGATTTTGAAGTTTTTTAAGTTTATCAGACATCTTTTTCGACCTGTAATATTTTTTAAAATGTCCTTCTATAAGAAACTCAGCAATGTTACTCATCGTATAGGCTACTGCCCCGACACCAGCAAATATGAATACAATTATGGACAACTTTCCAATAAATGTTTTTGGAGTATAATCTCCATAACCAACTGTTGATATTGTCACAACTGCTGTATAAAATGCTGTAAAAAAGTCCCATCCTTCGCAAATCATTAATATTACTGACTCAATAACTATGAGCAAAATTATAATAAAAATCCCTAAGATTATCTTTTTAAAAGTTTCCATCTGTTTCCCTTTGAACATTTTTTATAGGTGATAAATAATGGAAATTGGAATTTTGGATATAAAAGGTTCTTTGCCACTATTTGAAGATTTTGGTAACTTACCTACAAAAATTATTGATGAAAAAAATTACAAAGAAATTAAAGATTTAGAAGTTTTGATAATTCCGGGAGGTAGTTTAATAGAGAGTAATTCATTAACTAATGAGTTAAAGAAAGAAATAGTCAATTTTGATGGATACATTATAGGAATATGCAGTGGCTTTCAAATATTATCAAAAAAAGTAGATGTTGGTAGAAAAAGCACTATTCCTATTTTTAGAGAAGGTTTAGGGTTGTTAGATGTAGAATTTTATCCATTGGTTTGCACTGATAGAGTTAAATTTGAATTAAAAAAATCTATCTTTGGGGAGGGAGTTGGAGAAGGTTTTCACTGTCACACATATGGAGATATAAAAATAGTTGATAAAGAGACAAAAATTTTAACAATATCAAATGTTAAAAAGTTAAATTATAAGATAAATGAGGAAAAAAATATAATTTCTGGGGCTTTTAAAGGAAAGGTCTTTGGAACTATGGCCCATAACTTTTTAGACAATGAATTTATTAGAGACAATTTTTTAAAGCATTTGAATGTTGAGGAAGATGAGAAGGAAGAAATTTTTACAAAAAATAAGATAATAAAAGAGGAATTAAAAAAGAGAGCATTAAAATATAGAATAAATCCTAAGTTATATCATAAAGAGGATAAATCAAAAGATAAGAACAAAAAATATGGAATTATATTATTATCTACATCATCAAACAGTGGAAAAACATTTATAACTACTGCAATATCTGGAAAATTAGACGGAAAGGTTTTTGTAGCTAAAATTGGAGGAGATGTTAGAGATATAGTTCCTCCTCTTTATTTGTTAAGAGAAAAGATGACAAAATACAACAGCATAAAAATTGGTGAGAGGGGTTGGGTTAAGGTAAATGAATTTTTAGAATATGTAAAAAATTCAGAGTATAAATATATAATTGTTGAAGGAGTTATGGGAGCTTTTACTGCCGCATTTAAAAATCTATCTTCTTACCAAATTGCTAAAAAACTTGGATTTTCTGTTTATATTATAAGTTCCTGTAATTTAAGTGGAATTGAAGGAGCATTTATTGAGGCAATCTCTTATTATAATCTACTTAAAGATATTGGAATAAAAGTAGAAGGAATTATTTTGAATAAGGTGTATGATTGGAATATCTTTAATAAGTTAAAAGAGTTGGCAGAAAAGTATAACATAAAACTTTATGGAGTAGGAAAAGTATCTAATGAAAGTAGAGGGCTTATTCCAGAGATAGAGATTGACTATGAAAGTTTTTGCAAAAATGCACTTAATGTTGATTTAAATATAGATATTCCAGAAGTTAATTTAGAAGATAACAGCATAACAAAAAATATATATGATAAAAACGATAATTTTTTAGCGGTATTAGATAAATGGATAAAAAGAATATTTAATATGAGGGGAACATAATGGATATTGTTGGAGGATTTTTTAGTTTAATCTGGTGGCTATTGTTTTTTTATATACTTATGGCACCGCAAATACAGTATAAACAATTACAACTTGCAAGGTTAAGACTCCTTAAAGAGATTTCAGATAAAAGAAATTCAACGGTAATTACATTAATACATAGACAAGAAAGTATAGGATTCTTTGGAATACCAATATACAGGTTTATATCAATAGAAGATAGTGAAGAGATTTTGAGAGCTATAAGGTCTGCTCCAAAAGATAAACCGATTGATTTAATTATACACACTCCTGGGGGTTTAGTTTTAGCGGCTACACAAATAGCAAAGGCTTTAAAATCCCATCCAGCAGAAACGAGGGTTATAGTTCCTCACTATGCGATGAGTGGAGGAACTTTAATAGCCTTAGCGGCAGATAAAATAATTATGGACGAAAATGCAGTTTTAGGTCCAGTAGATCCACAACTTGGCCAGTATCCTGCTCCAAGTATTGTTAAAACTGTTGAGCAGAAAGGTGTTGAAAAAGTAGATGATCAAACATTAATATTAGCAGATATTGCTAAAAAAGCAATAAATCAAGTTCAAAATTTTATATATAATTTATTAAAAGATAAGTATGGAGAAGAAAAGGCTAAAAAATTATCAAGGATACTAACTGAGGGTAGATGGACTCATGATTATCCAATCACAGTAGAAGAGGCAAAAAAACTTGGTTTGGATGTAGATACAAATGTCCCAGAGGAAGTTTATGCATTGATGGAGTTGTATAAACAGCCAGTTAGACAGAGAGGAACTGTTGAATTTATGCCATATTCAAACCCTCAAAATAGTAATATTAAATAATATTTTCTTTTTTAATCAAAAGTAAAAATCTACCTTCTTGTTATCTGATAAATATGGATTAAATCGCTTAAAATAGCTGATGCTGTCTCTATTGGCCCTGCTCCTCTCCCAACAACTACAACCTCTTTTGCCAAATCTGTTTCAAACATAGCCACATTTAAAGTTCCTTTAACATTTAGTGGGCTATCAATTGGTATAAGCATTGGCTCGACAATTAAGTGCTTATCTTTAATTTGACCAATAAGTTTTATTGTATAGCCTCTTTTATTTGCTAAGAATATTGCCTCTGGTGTTATTCTGCTAATTCCTTTAACTTTTACATCTTTTATAGTTTTATTCATTCCCATAATTGAGTTTGCTAAAATAACTATCTTTGCTGCGGTATCTAAACCTTCAATGTCTTGAGTAGGATCAGTTTCAGCTATCCCCAATTCTTTAGCCTCTTTTAAAATAGTTTCAAAGTCTAATCCTTCTTTTTCCATTTTTGTTAATATATAGTTAGTAGTTCCATTTAAAATTCCTCTTATTGATAAAATTTCATTTCCTGCTAATGTTTCTTTTGCTAAGTTTATTATAGGCATTGCTCCTCCAACTGATGCCTCGTGTCTAAAAATAACATTGTATTTTTTTGCCGCCTCAATTAACTCTTTATAAAATAAAGCCAAAGGTCCTTTATTTGCTGTCACAACATGTTTTTTATTTTTAAAACTCTCTAATATGTGGGTTTTAGCAGGTTCTCCTGTCTCTAAGTTTGAGGGTGTTACTTCAACAACTACATCGGCATCAACATTTCTTATAACGTCTATTGAACTCATCTCTCTACCTTTTTCTGGATAATTTATAATTTTTCCTGTTTTTTCTTTAACATCAATTGCCTTTTTTAAATTTAAACCATTCTCGTCAATTGCCGCTCCAGAACTGTCTGTTATTGCTACAACTTTAAACTCCTCAAAGTTTTCCTTTAAATATTCCCTCTTTTCATATAAAACTTTAGCAACTCCTTTACCTATTGCTCCAAATCCAATTATGATAATGTCCATTGTCTCACCAAGTAATAAAATTAGAGTATAGATTTTATAAAAAACAAATTTTTTTCTTTTTCCAATTTATCAAATAAATAAAAAAGTTCATTTATTTTATCTTTGTCTATTATAATCCTCATAATTGCCGAAGATTCCTTATCTGGATGTGGCATAATTAAATCTAAATCCTCTACGAGTCCAATTTCGTTTATTCTATCTATTGTATCTTTTATATCTGTATCTACAACGTGCCCAATAACTACGACATCTAAATAAACTTTTTTATCCTTTCCATCAATTTTTTTAATTATTGCTCCTTCTTTTTCTAAATCTTCTAAAATTTTTTTTAATTTTTCATAATCTTCAATGTCAATAACTATTCTAACAGGAACCTTTCCTCCTCTCTTATCTTCTCTTGAATGAATCACACTTATTATATTAGCTCCATACTTTGATATTGGTGTTAAAACTTTTAACAACTCTCCTGGTTTATCTTTTAATTCAATATCTATGGTTATCATATTTTACCACCAAATATCTTTAATTCCCAATTTATAGGCAATTATATTTCCAAGTAGATGAACAAATAAAGTAATTAAACAAATTGTTATTATCATTTCATAAGGTATTGGTGCTAAAATATAACCAAAGGCAATTGCTCCAATGACAAAATCAAGTTGATCTAATAGAGGGGCTGGTCTTCCTCTCTCAATATTTAATCTCCTTTTTATAAAACTTCCCACAGCATCTCCAACAATTGCCCCAGTAGATAAAAAGAATGCCAATATAACATGGTCTAAAACAGTGCCATAAAAATCCAAACTTCCAAAAATATTAAAATCTACCAAAATTCCCTGTATTAAGCCAACCAATGTTCCACAGAGAATTCCAAAAATGCAACCTCTATATGTTACACCATCTCCTATTAACCTTTTGCCATCAATAAAATTTTTCCCTAAATCTACTGGTGTGCCTCCTCCAAATACACACGCTGATGCATTAGCCACATACGCTGGAAGAATATACCACAACGATTCAAACAACAACTTATAGAACATTCATCTCCCCTTATTTGATAACTTCATTTGACTATAACCAAAGTTTTTTAAGTTAATCAAATATAAAATATTATCCGTGATAATATGGAATGTTCTATCTGTGTTCATACATCAAAAACAAAAAAAATTATTGACTATAATGGTAAAAAGATTTGTATAGATTGCTTAACAATGTTAAAGTATCCTCCAAATTTTGAAAAGATGAAGGAAGAAGTTGAAAATATTTTATACAATTTAAAAAAAGAAAATAAAAAATATCATTGTATTTTAGCATTTTCAGGGGGAAAAGATAGTGTTTTATCTCTAAAATTATTAGTTGAGAAGTTTAAATTAAATCCATTGTGTGTTATGGTTGATAATAAATATATTGCCAACGAAGCAATAGAAAATGCCTTAAATGTAACTAAACATTACAATGTAGATTTGATTATATTAAATAGAGACTTTACAGATTTATTTGAGGATGTGATAAAAAGAGGAGAGAGTCCTTGCAGAAGATGTTCAAGATTAATATTAAGAGAAGTTTGGAGATTTGCCAAACTATTGAATATAAAATATATAGTAACTGGTCACGAACTGCCTTTTGGGCACTCGGCAATAAGAGATATGAAAGAGGGCATAAAGATGATAAGATTATTAACCCCATACAAATTTAAAGAGGAGGAAAAATACAAAATGCTAAAAGATCTTCCTTGGAAAAAGCCAAATTTGGGTGGTTATACTACAAACTGTTTAGTTTTAGGATTGGCACTAAATAGATTTTTTGAAAAATATGGGTTTAGTTTTGAGATTGATAGAATAGCAACACTCGTTAGATTAGGTTTGTTATCAAAAGAAAAAGGTAAAAAATTATTAGAAAAACCAGAAGTTCCAGAAGAAGTTTATGAAGAGTTAAAAAAGAGAGGATTAAAGATATAAAATAAAATGAGGGATATAAGTATGGATATAATAACAATAAATGAAAATGGATTTTTAGATAAAATTAAAGGAAAAAAGCCATTATTTACTTGCGTAATTTCATCTATTGAAACTACAACATATATTCCAATATCTGGCGTTCATAGAGATGTTATTAAATATACCCCAGCGGCGGATGTGGAACTTGTTTTCTGTGGAAAATCTTTAAGTTTAAAAACTCCTCCAATAGATTCAACAGGCTCTCCTACGCCAGCAATTATTACGAGAAGTTGTGTTGAATTAAAAAATATAAAAAACTTACACATAGATGCTGGAGCCTTTATAAAGCCAAAAATTCCATTTATTGAAATTGACTATAAACCAACGGGAAAAATAGAAGAAGGTAAAGCAATGAACAACTCCAAGGAATTATTTAAAAAAGGTTATCTATTAGGAAAAAATTTGGAGGCGGATATTTTAATTGTAGGAGAATGCGTTCCTGGGGGGACAACAACTGCCTTGGGTGTTTTGTTAGGTTTAGGCTATGAGGCAGAGGGAAAAGTTAGTTCTGGCTCTGTAAATAATCCACACGAGTTAAAAATAGAAGTTGTAAAAAAGGGATTAAAAAAAGCAAATATAAATAAAAATTCATCTGTTTTTGATGTTTTAAATGCAGTAGGAGATAAGATGATGCCTGTTGTTGCTGGTTTAGCAATAAGTTTCGCTGAAAGAAAAAAGCCAGTTATATTATCTGGTGGAACTCAGATGAGTGCTGTTCTTGCAGTTATAAAAGAAATCAACAAAGAAATTTTAAAAAAGAATTTAGTAGCAATAGGAACAACAGAATTTGTTTTAAATGACAAAAAAGGGGATTTAAGAGGGATAGTTGAGCAAATTTGGGATATTCCTATATTGGCATCTAAATTTTATTTTGAAAATTCAAAAATTGAAGGTTTAAGAAATTACTGCAAAGGTTCTGTAAAGGAAGGCGTGGGAGCTGGAGGAATAGGAGTATATAGCATAGTTAATGGATTAAATCCTATAAAATTGAGAGAACATATTGAAAGGAAATATATAAATCTATTTTTAGATTTACAACAAAAACCTTTATAGACCTCATAATTATATACATAATAAAAGATTTGACAAACAAAATATAAAGTGGAGATTATTATGTCTGTCTGTTCTATCTTTTCTGTTGGAGATTTAATTCCCTCTGTTAAGAAAGAAACTGAAAAAGTTATAAGAGAAAAGTTTAAACTACTACCTCGTTTTGAAGGAAAAATTCCTCCAGATGTTAGAGGTTCAAGAGATTATCAACTACTTGCAGACATACAACTTGAAAATGTCCTTATTAATAAACCTTCTGATGCTCTCTTTGCTGTTGCAATAACTCCCTATGACCTCTATTCTAATGGGCTTAACTTTGTATTTGGAATTGCTTATCCATTTAGAGGGTGTATAGTCTCTTACGCAAGGTTATATTCAGATAATGAAAAACTATTCCTCTCAAGAGTTAGAAAAGAAGTTACTCACGAAATGGGTCATGTTTTTGGTTTATCTCACTGTCCTAATCCTAAGTGTGTTATGCACTTCTCAAATTCTCTATATGATACTGACTATAAAGAAGAGGAGTTTTGTTCCAACTGTAAGAAAAAACTCTATCTCTCTATGAAAAATCTTGGTTTAATTTAAATATATTATATTTTATTAAACCTTTAATAAGTAATATTAGAAATTAACCAAAAAATAGGAGATATTTATGAAGAGAGTAGTTATTGCTGGAACATCAAGTGAAGTAGGGAAAACAGTTATATCTACTGGAATTATGAAGGCGTTGTCTAAAAAGTATAATGTTCAAGGGTATAAAGTTGGTCCAGATTATATTGACCCAACTTATCATAATATAGCCACTGGAAATAAATCAAGGAATTTAGATTCTTTTTTTATGAATAATGAGCAAATAAAATATCTTTTTCAAAAACATTCAAAAAATAAGGATATAAGTATAATTGAAGGTGTTAGAGGATTATATGAGGGATTATCTCCTATAGACGATATAGGAAGCACTGCGAGTATAGCTAAGGCTTTAGATAGTCCTATAATTCTTATAGTCAATGCAAAGAGTTTAACGAGAAGTGCAATAGCAATAATAAAAGGTTTCATAAACTTTGATAATGTAAAAATTAGAGGAGTGATTTTTAATTTCGTTAGAAGTGAAAAACATATTAAGAAATTAAAAGAGGCAATGCAATATTATCTCCCAGATGTGGAAATAGTTGGCTTTATTCCAAGAAATGAAAATTTTAAAGTGGAAGGTAGGCATTTAGGTTTAGTTCCTACACCAGAAAACTTAGAAGAAATTAATAAAAAAATAGAGACTTGGGGAAATTTAGTTGAAGAATATTTAGATTTGGAAAAGATTGTTGAAATTGCAGATGAAGATTATGAATATATAGATGATGTTTTCTTGTGGGAGATTAATGAAAATTATAAAAAAATAGGTGTTGCTTATGATGAAGTATTTAATTTTTATTATTGGGACATTTTTGATGCTTTAAAAGAAAATAAGGCAAAAATAGAATTTTTTAGTCCATTAAAAGATTGTGAAGTTCCAGATGCAGATATTTTATACATTGGAGGAGGATATCCAGAGATTTTTAAAGAGGAGTTAAGCAACAATAAAGAGATGATTGAAAGTATTAGAGAATTTGACGGCTATATATATGGAGAGTGTGGGGGTTTGATGTATTTAACTAAATCTATTAACAATACTCCTATGGTTGGTTTATTAAACTGCTCATCTATAATGGATAAGAAAGTTCAAGGATTAAGTTATGTTAAAGCAGAGTTCTTAGAAAATTGCTTAATAGGAAGGAAAGGATTAACATTTAAAGGGCATGAGTTCCATTACTCAAAATTGGTTAATATAAAAGAGGAGAGATTTGCATATAGAATATTAAGAGGTAGAGGAATAATAAACAATTTAGATGGAATTTTTAATGGAAGGGTTTTAGCTGGTTATTTACACAATCACCCAGTTGCTAATCCTTATTTTGCCTCGTCTATGGTTAATTTCAATGGATAAAGGTTATTTATTTTACTCTTTGTTATTTTTTGTGATCTTATTTTAGACAAATTTTATATAGTTTAGATTTTAATATACAACAAAGGTATTTAATTACATAAAATATGAAATTATGTGATAATATGTTAAGAGGTAAAGAGGCTACATTAGCAGGAATCATAAGGGTAATTATTGAAGATGAGCCTGAAACACAAGATGAGATTGCTGAAAAACTTGGAATTAGTAGGAGATATGTTGCTAAACTTTTAAAGCCACTAATTGAAGAAAAAATTGTAAAACATCCTTATGTTGTTGATATGAGTAAATTGCATAAATTAAACTTAGAATTTGATGAATACATAATATTACTAATGAAAGAGATAAAAACTACATTAGAAAAGATGAGAGATACGCTCTTAGATAACCTAAATTTAGTATATAACGCCTTAAAAAATAACGATAAAAAATTGGCAGAAGATATTATTATTAAAGATTATGAATTAAACAAAATGGAAGAAGAAATTAGGATGCTTTTAAGTATGAATGCACTAAAATACTTGCCAAGAAATTATATAAATGCATTTGCCAGTATTGCATCAAATCTTGAAAGGTTAGGGGATTATATAGCAAACATTGCTGAAGAAATTATTCATGGTCTTAGATTAGATGAAAATATTGAAAATGACATTGAGAGAATTTTTAACATTCTTAAAGAAATGCTAATTGAGGCAGTCGATGTTGTTATAAATAAAAAGAAAGAAACTAAAATTTATAAACTTGAAGAAAAACTACATGAAAATCTTGAAGAATTATTAAACAAAGTTCTACAAAACAAAAAAGAGGACTTAAACTTTTATGTTCAATTTGGTATGTTTTTAAAAGACATTGAAAGATTTGGAGATAGATGCGTTAATATTGTAAATATTGCCTTAGAACTTTATCACAACATTCCAAGAAGTCCAATTCCAGAAAGATTAAAAAGGGGTAGATTATGAGAGAATTTATATTTAAGGCAAATAAAACAATAACATCCTCAAACATAAATTTAAAAGATTTGCCGGGAAGTTGTGGAAGGTTAGATTTATTGTGTAGATGTGTTAGTGATGCCTTCTTTTTATCTCATGATATAAGGAGGGATGTAATTTTTTATTCTGTATTATATGGACAACCCAATCCACCAGTATGTTTAAAATTTGTTGGTAGTGAATTAAAAAAGGTTTCTCCAGATGAAAGAAATATAGCCATATTTATAAAAAAGGCTCTAAAAAAATTTGAAGAATCTGATGAAGATCAAAGAAATGATTGGATTTTATCAACACCCGGAATTTATGTAAAGAAATTAGAATTTAGAGACTTGATATTAGAAAAGATTAATGAGGGGAAGAATATTTATTATTTACATAAAAATGGGGAAGATGTTGAAAATGTTGATATAAAAAATCCTGTTTTTGTAATTGGTGATCATATAGGAATTGGAGAAGAAGATGAGAAATTTTTAGATAAGATTAAAGCTAAAAAAATATCTCTGTCACCATTAGAGTTACATGCTAATCATTGCATAACAATAATACACAATGTTTTAGATAAACGACAGTATTAGATGAATTTAAGGGATCAATATAGTTATATACGAAAGTAGATATTTGTGAAAATTTGTAAGTCACTACAATGTTGAAGATGAAGAGTTATCAAAATCTTTAAAAGTTGATTAAAAGTATTGAAGATCAAGTTATCATTATTAAAATAATTGTAAATATTTTATAAATTACTTTACCTTTGTAAAGTTTTAACTATTTTACAGTTCTCAAAATTTTAACTATATATACTTTACTATTTAATTTAAGGTAGTAATATATATATGTTAGAGTTATAATTATATAAAAATAATATAGATAAAAATGCTATTAAATTAAAGTTAGTTTCTATAAAAAAATAATTTCAGAAGCGGAGTGAAATAATATAGGCTACTCTAACCACCATAGAAGGGTGAGCATTATGGATATATTAAAAGGTCTTATATTAAAAATTTTCGGAACTGTAATTGCAATTATAAAAAATGATATGGATAAAAAATATATTAAAGTTAGGTGTAAAAAAATTAAAAAAATAGTTAGCGAAGAAAATTAAAAATAGTTGGCGATGATGCCTTCTATGGGCGGAGCCATATTAATGGGCTACTCTAACCACCATAAAGAGGTAGCATTAATAATATATTAAAGGATAGTGTATTAAAAGTTTTCGGAACTGTAATTTTAGTTGCCTTAGTATCTGAGCCTGTTGTTTGAGAGAACACTTCTACTATTGAACTTTTTTAAACTTATACTCATAAATAACTTTTCAAAACACTACAATATAGTATTGTATTTTATATTATATAGTAATCAGGTGTGCAATAATAATGAAATTTTTCATAATAATCAGAGATAATGAAAAAATAGATATAAGCAAACATTATAAAAATATTGTTGTAAAAAAGTATCTACTAAAATTGAAATAATAAATTGTTTTTAGTAAATCTTACCCATTTTCATATATATCCCAGCAGTATTAAGAAGTAGTTTCCTCATAAAGTTCAAAGAATTTCTCTATACTTCTATAACCTATTGCAAGTAGATTAAGTGTTATTAGCTCTCTAATTTTCTTATATGTCTCTTCATTTTTTATAGAAATATTGTAATAATTTATATGAGCCTCTAAATATATCCTAACATCTACACTTACAGATATGATAATTTTTGATGAAAGTGATTTATTTTTGTCATTATATCTTCCATAATCTATGCGTAGAGAATAATACTTATTTTCTTTGAAATTTTTAAGGTTTTCTTCTAATGTATGAACTAAATCTTTAAGTCTCTCTTTAATATTATCAAGTAGTTTAAATGGAAATATCTTCATAAACAATTTTAATATTGACTTTCTATCTAACCTAAAAAATGCATTTTCACAGTATGTTATTCCTTCTGATTTACTATCATCATATAATCTTTTCAATTCTTTAAATATAAAGTCAGATAGTAGTTCTACATCATAAATATAAAATACGTGGTTATTATAGATGGCTTTATCTAATACTTCACTAAAACTACCCTTATTTATTTGTTTATCAAGATTTTTTAATATTCTTTTTATTTCTACATAACCTCGTAACCAAGGACTGGTAAGTATTAAAAAAAATAAATTACTAAGATCTTTATCAGATTCTATATTAAAACCCATATTTTTGAGATCTTCTATAAAATTTTCATCACTTTTAGCGATATTCAAAAGATAAGTTATTGGGTCACTTATTACTCTACCAAGGGTTATAAGAGTATAAGGAATAGCAACATCATTGTAAATATTTGAGAATTTATCCAATATATCCAATATTCTCAATTCAGGCCCCTTTTCATTTAAATTATATATAATATAATTTACATCTACTCCCTCACTATACAAATTCCATAATGCTTCTTCCACATCCCCATACTCTCTTGTTTTTGGTGTTAGAGTAAGGACTAAATATTTTATTTTCTTTGGACTTGCCAGTCTAATAAGGCGACCTAATCGTTGGTAAAATCTCAAAGGACTTTTTGGAGTATCACTCATTATAAGCAAGCCAGCTTCTGGAATATCTACACCCTCCTCACCAACCAGTGTAGAAATGATAACATCAACATGCCCCTCTTTAGCCCTTTTCATTAAATTCAATCTCTCCTCTTTACTCATATCACTTGTTAATACTTCAACTTTATGAGTAGATAAACCAATAGACCTTACTATAACTTCCTTAAATTCATAAGCCGTAGCCTTACGTGACGTAAACACTATAATAGGCTTTAGAGAATCATTGTTTTTAACATCATATACTAAAAATATTTCACATAATGCTCTAGCTTTATGAGAGGGTTCATTTGAATTACATAATTTTGCAGAGTCAGAATCATATTCTAGTATTCTATTTTTTACTATTGCTCTTTTTAGACTTTCACAAAATGCTCTTTTACCATAACGAACTAATGTATTTTCGAGGAATTTAATTGCTCTTGGGTCCCCTGGAATATTCCCACAGAAAAAATTATTATATACAGTTTCTTCAATTTCATTCATTTCAGCATCAAATAAGTCTGCAATGGCTTTTGGAGGTTGAAATGAAGGATCTATTTCAGACAACTTCTTAAAATCATAATTTAAAATGGTAGGTTCTCCTAATAATGATTGCACTCTAGTATCTAAAGAATATCTTTTTTTACTTGGAAGTAATGCTGTAAAACCAAATACAAAGTTAGGATTCAATTTTACTAACAGATCTCTATAATGCTTTCCTCCAAATGCATGGTGAATTTCATTTATAATTACAACATTAAACTCCTCCTTTATGGCAGTTGCACATTTTAAGGCTGTTTGAGGGGTTGATATAACGATTTTTTTATTTGCATCTAAAAAACTGGAACAATTTCCTTCATATTCTTTCCCAACGATATTATCAAAAAGTTTGCTCCATAACTTAGAATACATTTGATCACATAAAAATCTGGTGGGTTCGAGTACTAAAATACGTGATTTAGAAGTTTTAAGGGCATAATATGCCGTAAAAATTTCAATTAGTGTTTTACCGCTACCAGTAGGCATAGAAACGACAATAAAGTTATTTCCTTGTGAAACAGAATTAATAATGTCTTTAATCACATACTCTTGATAAGTCCTTAGCGAAAAGCCAAACTTCTCCATAAGTAAGTTATTAAATTCATTAAGTATTGTCTTCATAAACTCATCCCCTTTTTAATCATTACTAACTTAAAACCTTTAATAATTAAAAAAAGATACTAAAAAATTTTGAAATCACATTTTATATATAATTCAACTTATCTATTATTCATTGCTTTATAGAGAACAGTTTTAAGGTGAGTGGTTTTATGTATAAAAATAATTCTTCAGGAAATATTTTTCTGTGGGTCATTTTTAGTAGTTTTATTATATTGTTAGTATTGTCATTTTGTGAATATTTGTATATGCACATATATAACACTTTGATAAGATCTACATGTATGACTATTGGATTATTAATTTGTTCAATATTTTTAGAATATATTATGCAATTCAAAGTATTTAAAAATAAAAATGATCGTTTAATGTGGTATAATTCAACATATATGTTTCTTGTATTCTATATTATAATCAATAGCACAAATTTTAATTCTTGGATTTTTATTATACCTACTATTGTTTTGATAATATCTCTTATGAGATATAATGATACATGTTTTAAAAATTAACTTGTCTATAATATTAACAATCTTATATTTGGTTTTATATTTATAAACGATTTTTCAAAAAACTACAAAGGAGATGAAATAAATCAAAAGCTAAAAATCTATAGTCGCTTTTGTAGAGGTTTATATCAATCCAAAAATAGCAAATTATTTATTAACATAAAATAATAATTAACAATAATAAATAATTAATAATAAATAATTATTTGGTGGTTAAAATGGGCATTGTTCAATCATATATTACAGATGAGAAAGGAAATATTAAAGGAGTTATAGTAGATTATAAGATATTTAAAAAAATTGAAGAATTATTATTAGATTATGGACTTTTAAAGGCTATGGAAGAGGTAGAAGATGAGGAAGAAATTGATTTAGAAACGGCTAAAAAGTTATTAGAATAGTGAAATTATGAAAGTATATTTTAAAAAATCTTTTATTAAAGATTTAAAAAATCTACCTAAAAATATACAAATAAAGATTAAAAAATTAGTTTTTGAAGAAATTCCCAATAAAAATAGTTTATCTGAAATTCCAGATGTAAAAAAGTTAAAAGGGGCAGAGAATTACTACAGAATTAGAATAGGGGATTATAGAATTGGTTTTAAATATGAAAATGGGAAGATTATTTTTTATAGAGTATTACACAGAAAACAGATTTACAAAAAATTTCCATGATTTATATTAGGTTTAATTCTAAAATGAATTTTACTTTTGTAAAGTTTTAGTTATTTTATAGTTATTAAAAATCTTAATTGGCTAATTATATACTTTACTATTTAGTTTGAAATAGTAATATATATGAGTTTTTACAATTATAATTAAATATTAAAAAATATGTTAAAGTTACCTATAAAAAAATTAAAAATAGTTGGCGATGATGCCCTCTATGGGCGGAGCCAATATTAACGGGCTATATTGAACCACCATAAAGAGGTGGCATTAT
>NZ_JACCLX010000014.1 GCF_024490875.1 Methanocaldococcus sp. | reverse complement strand
GAAAATTAAAGATAAAAATAAACTATAAAAATCTCCAAAAAATCTCAATAATTTAATAAAATTAAATATTCAAATTAATCAAAATAGAAGACCCTTCGAAATTTCATAAAAATTTTTAAAATCTAAAAATATAATATTAAAATCCCCTAAATAAAAAAATAAGGATTTTTAGTGAGGGAGGAATATTCGAGTATAAAAGTAATCGAACAATTTGATTACCTTCGGTTAAAAATTTCTGGACAATAATATATAGGTTTAAATATTCTCTTAGAAAAATAGAAAGATAAAGCCTCAACAGTGTTGTTAATGGAAAAATAAAAATATTCTTATTTATTCTCTATCTATTTTTTGTTCAATCCTTTTAAGAATTTCTTTTATTTCATTTAATGCCTCTGTTTGCGTATCTATTTTTGCATTTAATTTATCTAATTTAGTATTCATTTTTTCCAATATTTCTGTTTGCTTATCAATCTTAACATTTAACCCCTCTAATGAGTCAAATATAAATTTAATATACTTCACTCCTTCATCCAACTTTTTATTCAACTTTATTAAATCATCTGCTGATATTCTATTAATCCCTTCTGGGAACTCAATGTATGTATTTAATTCCCTCTCTTCAATCCTCTCTATCTTTATAAGCTTATCTACATCTTCAAGTTCCTTAATAAATTCTTTGAATAGTTTTTTCTTCCTTTCTGAATCAAAGTTTGCCAATATCCTAACTGTCCCATCCTTATGGTTATATATTATGCCATTGATATCTAATATCCTGCCTAAATTTTCAATTTTATCTCTAAATCCAACATGAAGAACTTTCCCATAGATTATTAACTCAGAAGTGGAAGGCATAATATCCTCTATCAATATTTTACTTCACTTCTAACTTCTAATATGTTATTGTTATAATTTAAGCATATATAACATGGGGACCATTACCATGACCATATAAAGATTAATTAATTTGTATAAATAAATTACTTTACAATATTTATAGAAAAAAGGAGTAAAAATACCATAGATTTAGACAGACAACTCATACAAAATTTCTCCATTTTTTTATTTATAAGAGAAGAGGCTGCAATTCTATATAAAGAAGGTAAGATTAGTGATGTCAATAATCGGCAAATCATTGAGATTTTTAAAAAAAGAAGATGAATAAAAATTATTGCACGCTAAGTGCAAGAATATTGCAGAATAGTTAAAAAACGGCTAATTCTTTGAGATTGAAAAATCGTAGTTCCACGTCAATAATGTGTGTTCAATATATACTGTATATTAAAAACACATCTCCTAAGTGGATGATTTTAAGAATAACACTACAAAGTAGTAATCCAATCCTCATCGTTTTATCACTTAAATAAAAGCAATTAACCTACCCAAGATTGATAATTCTTGATCTGAAATATATTATTTTTTGATTATTAATTTCAATACTTCTTGAGTGCAAATTATAGATTAAAAAAAGCATTTGGAGGAGAATTAGTTTAAAAATTATATTAACTTAAAATTTTATATGCTTAGCAACATATTAATATTATATAGTATAGTTAGAATCTATAGGGGATAGTATGAAAACTTTAAATGAAATAAAAAAAATCTTATTAGAACATAAAAAAGAACTAAAAGAAAAATATAAAATTAAATCTATTGGTATATTTGGTAGTTATGCAAGGGGAGAGCAGAAGGAAACATCAGATATTGATATATTAATTGATTACTACGAGCCTATAAGTTTATTGAAATTAATTGAGTTGGAAAATTATCTATCAGAATTGATAGGGATCAAAGTTGATGTAATAACTAAAAATTCAATTCAAAATCCATATTTAAAAAAATCTATTGAGGAGGATTTAATATATATTTAAATTAGGGATTAAAATGTCTAAAAGAGATCCAAAAGCATTTTTGTATGACATTTTAGAACACATGGACGATATAATAAATTTCACCAAAGATATTGATTATGAAGAGTTTTTAAATAATAAAGCAATAAAATATGCTGTAGTTAGATGTTTAGAGGTTATAGGTGAGTCTGTTAAAAACCTTCCTTTTGAATTAAGGGAGAAATATCCTCATATCCCATTTAAAGAGCTGGCTGGAATGAGAGATAAATTAATTCACCAATACTTTGGAGTAGATTATGTTATTGTTTGGGAAACTGCAAAATATGAAATACCCATTTTAAAAAAAGAATTCGAGAAAATTTTAAAAGATCTTGATGAGTAATATATAACAAAAGCTCCTAACTATTGAAAAATAAGAAATGTAAGTAAAATTAACATTCCTATATATCAGTTTCAGAAGGTAACCATATTGGTCAGACCCCCAATGCTATTTATAAAAGAGTTAAAATATTATTGATTATATTTTTACAAGAAAGCTTCTAAGAATTTTTTTCCTCTGTCAGTAATTTTATAGTATATTTTTTTATCTTTTTCAAAATATTCTATTAATTGCAGGTCTTCTAATTTTGTAATATAGTAATAGACAGTAGTTCGTTTATGATTTTTTTCACAAACTTTTTTAACGATTTCCCCCCGAGTTTTTGGGCTTTCTAAAAGTGTTTTTAATATTTCAACTGAAATATCTATATTTAAGTTTGTCAATTTTTCACCTCTTTTTAAATGTTTCTTTTTAAATGTTTTATGTTATTTGTAGGTCTATGCTGACAATAATATTTTTTATTTTATTAATTTATTCCTATATAAAAATACATAAAATAAAAAGTATATATATTGGTTACCCAATAATTGGTATTGTTCAAAAATACCGACAATTATATAATATAGACCTACTTTATAATCAAACAAATTTGGTGATAGTATGGATAGAGAGTTAGTGGGGGCAGTTATAACATCAAAAAATGTTAATGAGTTTAAGGTAGAGGATCAGGCTCTTGATAGAGTTAAGTGTGGAGAGTTTGTTGTTGTAAATAATACTTGTGGAGAATTGGTTCTTGCTAAGATTAATAGAATATTATCGACGAATGCTTTAATTAGGGACAAATTAGGAGATGTGGATGAATTGTCTAATATGTTAATATATTCAAAGAAGATTTTGGAAAAATCTGCTGGGTTTATTGCAAATGCAAAAATTTTAGGAGTGATAAGAGATAATGGGGATAATATAAAAATAGAATCTAATGTTTATCCTATAAAGGTTTTAGAGAAAGTTTATTTGGCTGATGATGATTTATTGAAGAAAATATTTTCGAAAGGTAGTATTGAGATTGGGGTATTAAAGACAAGAGAGTATGTAAAAGTTAAATTAAGAGCAAGACCTCTTTGTTCAATACATTTTGCTATATTAGCTATGACAGGGGCTGGAAAATCTAACACTGTGGCTATAATAACACAACAATTGCTTGAGAAAGTAAAAGGATTGATTAATATTATAATAATAGATCCACATGGAGAATATGTAAAAAGTAAAAATGGAGAATATTCATATTTTATCTGCAAAATTAGATCCAATTATCATTTCTGAAGAACAGTTAGCAAAATTACTTGGTATTGGAGAAAATTCATCAATTCAGAAATTATTTTTAGTATATGCTGCAAAGACTGTAAAATATGAGTGTAAAATGTACAAAAAACAAATTTCAGGAGTTGATTTTGAAAAAAATTGAAGAAAAACTTATGGAGTGGCTCGAAAATGTAAATTCTGGAGGTAAGGATAAACAGATTAAGTATTATGATGGGAAATACTGGAGGACTAAAACATTAAAAAAAGATGATGAAATGGCGATAAATAGAGTTATTGAAAAGTTAAATTTATTTATTAATAAAAATAAGAACATTTTAGGCGATAATGATGGAATGTTTAACCTTAAGAGTGATAAAATAAATGTTCTTCCTCTCCAGAAGATTGAAAATGAGGAAGCAATAACAATTGTGGGTGAATTTTTAAAGAGAGTTTTAAAAGAAAGGATTAAGGCTGCTCAGGATGAAGAAGTTGAAATTAAAGTATTTGAAAAGCCAACATTAGTGATTATAGAAGAGGCACACATTTTTGCAGTGAAGAGTTTGAAAGATCGATCAGGATATTGGATTAGCAAAATAGCAAAGGAAGGTAGGAAGTTTGGGGTTGGATTGGGATTAGTAAGTCAAAGGCCTAAAGAGTTGAATCCTACAACCTTATCCCAAATGAATACTAAGATAATTTTAAGGATTATAGAACCTACTGACCAAAGATATATTTTGGAGAGTTCTGAAAATATTGGAGAGGATTTACCCTTAGATTTACCTCAATTATCGACTGGAGAGGCAGTAATAGTTGATTCTTCACTCCCACTCCCCGCTTTAGTTAAAATTAAAAAGTATGATGGGGTTTTAGGAAGAGAAGATGGATTTGAGATTTTAAACGATCTCTAATCTACTACTTTTGTATTTTTACCAAAATAATGAAAACGATTTAAACAAAGTTGAAAATGCCTATAATGCAGTTAAATACTTAGAAAATATTAATTATAAAATTCCAAAAATGAGTTTTAAAGATGTTGATGAATTTTTAAATGAATATGAGCAAATAAAATCTGAATATGAAAATATGAAGAAAGATATTGCTTATTATCAAAAAATTTTAAATAAGGAAAATGAAACAATTTCAGACGATTATTATGAATTAAAACAAAAACTTGAAAATTACAAAAAAGAACTTCAAACAAAAATAGGAGATGATTTTGAAGAGATAATTAAATTCTTAAAGGAAGAAATAGATGATTTCGACGTTAATAAAGAAACATTAAAAAAATTTCATTATTTGCCTAAGACCCCTTATAAAGGAGGTTTTAAATTTATGATTTCTGAAAATGAACTTTATGTAAATTTATTAGAAAAAAAGAAAAATGGAGAGATTGAAGTTAGGATTAAAGATATTATTCCAAACTACAAACTAAAAGATTTCCCAGATATTGTTCTAATCCTAAAATTAATCATTTTCTCAAAGGATTTTGACATTGAATTACCAATTCCTATTGAAGTAGAAAAAGTGGGGCTTAACGCTGCATTAGAAGATTTAAAAAAATTCATTGAAAGAGAGCATTTTAAGTTGTCATTACCAATGTTAGTTATCTCAGAAAAGGGTATTAAAACCGATAAAAAAGAGTATCCTCTAAAAACAGAATTTAAAATAAAACAAATTCCCTATTATTTGATAAAATAATTAAAAGTAAAAACAATAGATACTAAACTTTTTGAATAAATGCTAATAAACCTTTAAATGTGATTAATATGCTTTCTTCCTACAATATTGAAGCTCAAAGGTTTCATAATTGTGAGTGGGAGCATTTTAGAGAGTTTGATAAAGAATTTAATGAACTATGGAAAAATGTAGAAAAATTTTTAGGAAAAAAATTTATTAAATATGTTGGTATTTATTTTCAGAAGAATTTGATGTATATATTAGGTAGAGAGTTTAGATTGAAATTAATTGTAGATACTAACATTATATTCTCACAGATATTATCTTATGTTATAAAAGATAAATATCCATGGAATATTGGATTTTGCTAATAATCCTTTTATAGAATTATACGCACCACCATTAATTAAGAAAGAGTTAAAAGATAAAATTGAAACCGTCCTTCCAAAAAAATGTAAGAAGAAAAATATTGACGAAAATATAGCAAAATCCAAAGCAATAAAAATTGCTAATAAAATATTATCAAATATTAAAATAATAAGCGATAAGAAATTGAATAGTTGGAGGAAAAGAGCATACGAGTTGATAGGTCATAGGGATATAAACGACATCCCCTTTGTAACTTTAGCCCTTTCACTTGAAGCCCATGGGATTATAACACATGATAAAGATTTTAATGACCAAAAAATCGTAAAAATTTGGAAAGTTGGAAAAGTAAAAGCTATAATTACTGAATTCAGTCAAGGTTCATTTTCGTTTTTCATTCTAAATACTACTATACCATTAGCATTTAAAATATGCAGTTCAATTCTTATTACTATACTAAAAATTATTACAAACATTATCGGAAAAATAATTGAAATATTGAGAATAATAGTCACAAAAGGCCTTAACTCACTATCAAAAATACCTAATGACTACTTAATTATTCTATTTTTAAGTTCAATTTTAGGCATTATTTTCTTGGCAAATAAACCTAAAATAATAAACCAAATTAAAGAAGCTCTTAAAAAACTCAAAAATATGCTCCTAAAATTAATTGAAAGTGTAAAAAATATATTAAAACCCTTATTGTCATTTGTAAAATTTAGCATAAAGGCCATTGGATACTTATTTTATAAGACAATTAAAGCTATCAACGAAATAGAAAATTTAGAAAGTTATAAACCAAACAATAGCTTAAATATTTGATTGATTATATGAGAAATTCTTTGAAATTTTGATTGCCTCTTCATTTTCAGTATCTCCGAACATTACACCATTTTATTTTTTTATTGAGACAAACATTCTTCCAAAAAGATTGTGGGTGATACTATGTCATATTGGCTCTGCATAAATAATGAAGATAACTGGAAAGTAATAAAAGAAAAGAATATTTGGGGAGTGGCAGAGAGGCATAAGAATACACTAAATAAAGTTAAAGTTGGAGATAAACTAATTATTTATGAAATTCAGAGAAGTGGGAAGGATTACAAACCTCCATACATTAGAGGCATATATGAAGTAGTTTCAGAGGTTTATAAAGATACTACAAAAATATTCAAACCTACACCACGAAATCCTAATGAAAAGTTTCCATATAGAGTTAAACTTAAAAAAATTAAGATTTTTGAGCCACCTATTAATTTTAAAGATTTAATTCCAAAGTTAAAATTCATTACTAACAAAAAAAGTGGAGTGGTCATTTAATGGGAAAAGCTATGAGAGAAATCCCAGAGGAGGATTATAAGTTGATTGTGGAAGGATATTAATTAGATTTATAGGTTATTAATACATTTATTGAAGTTTTTTATGAATTGTTTTAACTCATTTAGTTTTTCTTTATCATTAAATTCATAAGTTTTTTTCATGCAATTTTCAATATCTTTATCATTACTTCCTAAAAATCCCGACCAATCATACTCTTTACATGCGAATATTAAGAGTTTATTCTTTAAATCATCTTTAATTTCATTGTATATTGGTTCAATCCCATATTTAGCAAGTTCCTTTTCTAATGGTTTGTCTATATTAATTTCAGTTTTTAAAGCTGATTTTTTCATTTTTATTTTCTTTTCAATATTGTTTAAAATTGTTTCTATGTCCTTAATCCAAAATGGCTTTATATTTCCATATACTTCAACAATGTATGGTAAATTTTCATCACTTAGTGTCCATTTCTTATTATTTTTGTTATAAAGATTATATGCAGTGTCTCCATCACATATTATAGCACAAGGTATTCTTAGAGCATTCATCAATTTAACATACTTTTTAAACCCTTTTTTACTTCCAACATTTATAATTTCTATGTTGTAATCTTCCAATACACAATTTGCTTTTTTTAATAATATTGGAATGCTTATATATTCTAAATCTCCTTCTACTAAAATAACACCGTTGGCAAATAATGAACGAATTAGACCATCATTTTTTATAAAGTCTTTTGGTGTTTTGTTTTTAGTTAATTTCCCTACATTTATAGCCTTTGTTTTACCATTTTCTTTATAGAATCTAAAGGTATTTTCTAATTCTAATAATTTAGAATCTACGAAATAGGGTGAGTGGGTTATTATTATAATTTGGTTATTTCCATTTTCATTTAACTTTTTAAACTCTTCCAACAATCTTTTCTGATAAACTGGATGCAAATGTAATGCTGGCTCATCTAATAATATAACTTTATATTCCGCCCCAATAACCACAGCCAAGATATTTAAAACTTCAAAGATTCCAGAGCCTACTCTATCAATAGGTAACTGTAACTGTTTATCTTCGAATGTAATAACAACCTCAAGATGACCATCACGATTACCATCATGACTAATAACTACATCGAAATCTATTTTTTCAGTTTTAAAAATATCTTTAAAGGAATTTCTAATCCTATTATATTTGTTTATAATGTTTATTTCATGAGCATTCTTTAAATAGAATAAGTATTTTGCCAAATCATTGCCATTTCCTTCATAATTTTTATTTTCTAATTCATTAATAGAGGATATTTTATATTTTTTGGGGTAACTTCTAACTTCTTTAAATTTTACAGTTGCTTTATCAAAGAGTTTTAGTATAAAGTGATGGAATAATAAGTTGTTATTATCAAATTGTCTATCCACATATTTAAAAATATTTTTTGCTTTTTCAAATAGTCTATTATCTGAAGGATTATCTTTACAATGTTTTAAAATTTTATCATATGATAAATTACCATCTTTAAGGCAGTACAACCCTACTAGTAATAATGTTAAAAATATAGTGTCTTTTGCCTTTAGTGGATATTTTTTAAGGAAGTTATAAATTCCTCCAACCTGTGTATCCCAACTCCCCCAAACCTTAACTTCAAAGATAGGCTCATTTTGGGAATTATATAGGAGATACCCATTCCTTTTGTCCATATTAAAGTATATATCATCATTTAATTTTTTTGATAAATGGTGTATAATGGAGTTCAAATCTATTAAATAGTGTTGATTATCCTTTGAGAATTTTTTTATATCCTCCTTTGACACATCATTTATATCAAATATAAAACTACAAAATTTATGTAGTTCTTTCTCATTAGATTTAAGAATCTCAGGATTAAATATAGATAATTTATTAAATTCTTCTTTTAATTTTTCGTTTATTAACATTTTTATTGGAATCTGATAATAAGGGACTACTCTTCCAGAAGGTTCTCCATTATACTCCCAAATAAATTTTCCCTTAGAGAACAACTTTACTAATTTATCCTCAATATCAAATCCTAATTCATCACATATTTTTTTAAATTGCAGATAATTAGATTTAAAAAAACATTTAAAATAATCCTTTAACATCTCTTTCTCAAAATCATCAAATTCAATATCTACAACAATTTTAGCAAATCTTCTACTCTTATTATGTAAATAATTTTGAACTTCTTCAGCTATAGTTTTCTTATTAATGTCTTTAACAGACTTTATTTCTTTTGTTTCATCATTTATTACATCCTTTAAAAATTTAAGAACCCTAAATAGATTTGATTTTCCAGCATTATTTGGGCCTACGATAACAGCAATATTGCCCTCATTAAATTCAATCTTAAACTTATCATAAGAAAATAAGCTATTAACTTCAATAGCTTTAATCTTCATAAGAACTCCACCTTATTTTTATCATTGTATTTATTTTAATATTTTAATTATTTAAAGGTTATTATTAATTAGAATAGAATTATCTTAGAGTCTGAGAGCAGCCAGTTATAGAAGGATGTTAAGGATTTAAACCAGCTAAGTATTTTCCAATTAGAACTAAAGAATAAAATATAAATTATAAAAAAAATATACTAAATTATTGCTAAAAAACTGATTAAAACTAAAAAAGAGGAGTATAAAAAACCCGCATGGCTTATTATGGCAGAAAATAAAATTGAAAAATTAAGTGAGGAGGAATTAGATGAGATATTTGACTCTATCTTTAAAAAATTAAAAAAAGGAGGATTGCGTGATGTACTGGAATTTTAAACGACCAATACTAACACTTGGGAAAATAAAATAAAGTATAAAAAACACTATAATATTTTAGGTGAAATTATGAAATATAAAAAAGTCATTAGAGCTGTGTTAATTAAAAAACAAAGCAGAATAAGGAAGACAAAATATGTAGATTATGACGAACTTCCAGAATGGATTAGAAAAGTTGAGGATAGATTAAATAAAATGAGTCATGAAGAATTTTGTGATGAGATGATAAAATTTGGAACAGAAGCAAAAAAAGTAGGTGGTGTTATAAATTTAGTGTTTAGGGATATACAATAAGTTTAGGAATTCATCAGGGGATAATATTTCTGGCGGGGAGATTTTTAGTTTCTTTTTGAATTCTGGCTTTATCAATTTTTTATTTTTTTTCTTTTATTAAATCAGTTCTGTAAAATGTAATTAAATGTTGACAACCTAATTTTGATGATTCATATACTATTTTTAGGTCAGATTGTTTTAAGTGGCTCAAAGTTGGAGGCAGTTTTAAACTTTTTGCTCTTTTGTATATTTTGATATTATTAGACCAATGAAAACAGTCAGCCCACTTTTCAAAAACTCTTTTTTTTACATATTGTGGTGCATGTCTAAATTCATATGCCACCATTAATGGAATAATACCTTTGATTCGGGTATTGCTACATATTAATTTTGCAAATGCATATGCACTTTCCATCTTATTTATTTCTTCGTTTAGTTTTTTAGTTGATTTTATAGATTTTTTCAAAGTTGTTTCCGTACTCTCCTAAATATCCTAAAATATTTGTATCAATTGCAACTTTAATAACCAATAATTACCCCCTCAAAACTTTCTTCAAAAGGTTAGAGAAATAAGAAATATTATTAAATTAATCTTAACACATAAAAATAAATCAATATATATTTAAACTACCTTACTTTTAATAGGTTGGAGGAAAAATTTTTGGAGAGTTGATAAGGATGGATATAGATATAAAGTATTGCAAAAGTTAGAGATACCTAAAGAGGGTGTTTTTTATAAGTGTCCATATTGTGATTACAAGAATGCGGATAAGAAGGCAGTGTTAAAGCATATTAAGAGTAAGCATCAGGAAGAGTTAAAAAAGGAGGCTGAAAAGATGAATAAGAAGAAGCAGCAACAGAAACAGAATAGGGAGATGATAGAATACAAAGATTATATGTATTTGTTTGCTCATAAGAAAAAGTGTTTAATTATATTAGAAGATGGGACTACTATAAAAGGATTGGTTAAGGCAAAGGATAGATATACGATAATGGTTTTGGATAGCGATTATATACCTAAAGGATTTGATAAGCCCCCAAGAAGGATCATACTACATAAAGGACATATTGTTAGTGTCATCCCATTAGAAGAGGAGTCTAAAAAAGAAAAAGAAGAAAATAAAAATGAGAATAAAAACGAGAATAATTAACCTCCATTTTAATTATTTTTTTATGACTCCTTTCACATCATAAAAAAGTAATGACATCACTATTTTTTATTTATGTATAAATGTTACTATTGTATTTGATAATATGTCTAAAATGTACTTTCGATTATCTCTTTTTTAAAAGATCTACTCGCAACCTTGCTAATCATAGTGTGTAATATGCTTAGTGAGAATATAGTTATGAAGAAGTAAGCGTATACTATATATTACAATGGGGAGGGGGATATATTCAGGATTAGTAAAATGGCTGCCATATGTATGTTATGATACCTTATGGAGTATAACAATATCTTTGAAGGTATAAACTACTAACAATATTAAAAACAAATAGTTACTTGTGTTTTTTATTAAATGGTGTTAAAAAAGCCTATATATTAAGAAATATTATATGCTGCAGTATTTACTACCACCCCATACCTTCACATAAATTTTTAAGAGTATTTAAATATATAACATCGTGGTAATGGTGGATAATTTTTACAACCAATTTAACTTTGCAAATCCATGCACTTAGTAAATAATCAAAATTATTTAAAATTTATAAAATAAGAAGTAAATTAACAACTAAAATATAATGCAAGATATTGCAACATTTTATTATATAATTTGATAATATAAAATTATATAATGTTTGTATTCAAATCAATTCTAAGTATTTATTAACAATCTTAAAAATCTATATATAAGAGTATGATAATATGTTCAAGTTGTTCAACAATAAACCAGAGGAGAATTCTCTAAATAAGAAAGAGGAGTATAAAAAGTTAGATGAGTGGCTTATACAAAAATATAATCTTCTAATTCAAAGTATTGAAAATAATAAAAAAGAGGGAAGAAAAACACAAGGAGTTAGTTTTCCAAAATCTAAATATGAATTTTTAAAGGCTCTATGCTCTCAAATCTCGGGAAGATTATCAACCTTACCCATTCTCAAATCTCATTAACGACATGATCGACTTTATTTTATCAAATAGAGGGTTATTTAAAGAGTTTTTAGAGAAAAAATATGGAAAAACTATTTAAATATAAGAAAGAGGAGTATTCTAATTCATGTATGTATTTAATTACATTTGATTTAAATTAAAAAACAATCCATATAGAAAGAGGAGTTGCAAAAAAACTAAACTCCTCTTTCCTAATATTGTATTCCAAAATTATTCCACTTCTTTAAATAACAACCTATTTTCATTTTTTATAGTTCTATAGTAATCATTCTACAGATAGCTGTTAAACTGTTAATATAATACTAGCTGATGATAATGTGTAGAGATAAAAATCTACTTTTTCAATCTCTTTTAGAGGTTCGAAGTTAGAACTATTTTGATGAATTTTATATGTTCAGAAAGATTATATACAATATAAAAACTTAAATGGTGGTGACTATGGTAAATGTTAAAGAAGTTTTAAAAATCTTGCAGAAGAAAATAATCTGCTATATGTAGGTGTTGAAATTAAAATATCTTGTTAAATATCTAAAAGAATTGAAACCAAAAAAGATTGGAATTATTGGGTTTCAACCAGCATTTGTTAAAGAAATTGTTAATATATTTGGTCCTGAAAATGTTATAGTTAGTGATTTAAACCCAGAAAATGTTGGAAAAATAAAATATG
>NZ_JACCLX010000013.1 GCF_024490875.1 Methanocaldococcus sp. | reverse complement strand
GTGTCAAGTGCAAAATGAAATTGTACCACAAATGCAAAGTGAAAATGTACCACTATACTTTTAATCCATTTAAAATTCCTGCTTTTATTTTTTGTTTCAGCCGATAACTTTCTCCTTGAATATTCAGTATATAAGAATGATGAATTAATCTATCAAGTATCGCTGTTGTTAATGCTTCATCTTTATTTAAGACTTTTTTCCATTTTTTAAAACTTAAATTACTTGTTATTATTATTGAGCCTGTTTCATATCTCTTATTTATTACTTGAAAAAATAAATTTGATTGATTTTCATTCAATTTTATATATCCAAATTCGTCTATAATTAAAAGTTTAACTGTATTTATCACTTTTTTAAAATAATGCTGCAATCTATTAGTTTGTTGGGCTATCTCAAGTTGTAATAACAAATCCTGCACTGTTATAAATTTTGTTTTTATTCTTGATTGAGTTGATAAATATCCTAATGAGATTGCAATATGTGTTTTTCCTACACCACTTGGTCCTATTAAAAGAACATTTTGTGCATTTTCTACAAATCTTAATGTGCAAAGTTCATTTATTAAATTCCTATCTACTGATGAACTCCCAAAATCAAACATTTCAAATGTCTTTACTTTTGGGAATCCTGCCATTTTTAGTATTATCTCTTTAGACCTCTCTATTTTCTTTTCATATTCATATTCAAAAAGTTTCAATAAATATTCTGAATAAGAAAGATTATCTTTTACTGCTACTTCTGCAATAGATGCATAACTTTCCTTTATTGATGGCAATTTAAATAATTTCGCATATTCTTTTATTCGTTCATCTATAGAAGTATAATGATTTCTATCCATTACACGCTCCTTGTAATAATATTTCATAATCATTTAATTTACTATATGATTTTACATCTATTGATAATATCTTATTCTTTATCCTGTGATGTTTTAAATCAGATTGAAAATATCTTTTAGGTAAAAGTGGCAATAATAATTCTCTTTCTTTCATAAACAGTTCTTTCGGTTTACTTTTATGAGTCCCATGAATCCTATTACTCACCACATCAAGCCATCTAAATATCTGAGTATTTAGTAAATCTATATCTATTTTTAATGATGAATTTTTAAGTTTAGCTTTTAAGGGAATATAAAAATTCCTCTTTAAATATCCTATAAATCTTTCAACTTTACCTTTCGTTTTGGCTCTATATGGCTTGCATAAAATAGGGGTAAAATTATATTCTTTCGAAAATTCTAAAAATTTTTCATTAAATTTATGACATGATGCTCCATATGCGTTTCTTTTAATTACCACACTTTTTAAATTATCATAAAGTATTGTTTTAGGTATCCCTCCAAAAAATTCAAATGATTTTAGATGACATGCTTCAAATGTCTCATATTTCATATCTCCTGTAAAATGAACATAAGCATATCTGCTATAACCCAATATCATTACAAATGCATAAATCTTATTCTTACCTCCCTTTATTAATGTCCAATCTACTTGAGCTTGTTCTCCTGGAGATGTTTCAAATCTTATTACTTTTTCTTCCCTAAATTCTAAGAAATTATTGTAAAGTTTACTCATATAACTTTGAAGAATCCTAATTTTACCTTCATAACCCATTTCTAATATCTCTTGGAATATTACTGTTGAAGGAATTCTTTCTGGTAAACCAGAAACTATTCGTTCTTTTATGTACTCTTTAAAAGGATCAAGTTTAGATTTATGTAAAACTTTTTCTCTTGGTTTATATTTATTCTCTTTCAATCTTTTTGATATTGTCCTTCTATCTATTCCTGTCATCCTTGAAATTGCTCTCATGCTATAGCCCTGTTTATAAAGTGTATGAATCATAATAAACTCCTCGTAAGTTATCATTCTTTCCTCCATTTTTTATTTTGGAGGAAACTTAACAAGATTTTTCTTTTTCTGGTACATTTTCACTTTGCACTTCTGATACATTTTAACATTGCACGTGACAATCACATATCAAATTGTGGTTTCTTACATAATAATCAAAATTGGAACGGCTTCCTATATTGGGGTCTTTGCGAAAAATAAATTTATATACTCCTGTTATTGTTGAACCTGGTAAAGACAGTTTCTCTTTGATTTCTTCTCTATATTTGTCGAGAACTGATACCCTTTTTCTTTTTTTAGCTCTTTTAAAACCTTTATCATATTTGGATATTGTTTGTCTTGATACTCCATACTTCCTTGATAATTCGCTGTAGTTAGGTTTCATCCCCAAACTCCTTAGCTGGCGTAATGCTAATTCAAAATCCTTCAACTGAATCACCTCCGAAATTTTTTCGAAGGTGATCCTAATTTTATTTTGCAAAAATGTTAACTTTTATATTTGCAGAACTGTTATTTTTTATATTAGCATTAACAAGAATTAATACCTACACAGAATTAACATAAACTAATGCATTTGGCTCACCAGATTTAGATACAAGACCACCAGAAATGGAAATGTCAACTATACATTTAAGAGTTCAAAGATGTCCAAATTGTGGTTATTGTGCTCCAGATATATCAAAAAAAAAGAAAAAACCTGAAAAAATTATAGAAATTGTTCTTAATTTTCAAATTAAACTTATAAACAACAGAGACATAAATTGTTATACAATTGAAGATGCAATAAAATTTCAAAGACCAAATTAAGCCTACTTCATTTTAAATAAAAAATATAGAATAATCATACATATCAAGTTTATAAAATGAAATGAAAAAAAGAGCTGCTGAGTTAATAAAAAATTGTCAAATTAAAATTAATTCATAATATTTTTTAATGGACTTTCAAAGAATTTGATTACTCACTTTTAAAAACAAAATTTGACATATAATATAAAAAAAGTTTGACTTTTTTTGTATTAAAAGATAAAAATAGTTTAAAATGAAACCCAAAATACTTACAGACAAAATTTATATTGTAAAACCCTGTCTATTAGTGAAGATGTTCTTTTTTTAAAAATTTTTCATTATAAAATTATTCATTGAATTCTCACTCCACACTCCCGACTCCAGACTCCGCACAGTCTATCTTCTTCAACCTTCCACCTTCAACCCTGTTATTAGTGTTGGTGTTAGTGATAGTGTTAGTTATAAATAATTATTCATTTTTCATTATCACTAACCTCAATAACTTTAACAACCTTTATAACCTCCTATAGCCTATTGCTAATTATAAGTC
>NZ_JACCLX010000012.1 GCF_024490875.1 Methanocaldococcus sp. | reverse complement strand
AGATGTGTATAAGAGACAGATAATATTCAGATCAAGATTTTCTCGGGATTCGATATTACTCTCAAAAACTATGCAAATATAAAAACTTATAAATATTTTATACTATTAAAAAATTTAAATACTTTTATCCCCTTTGGGGCGTGATTTTAGACAACTTAACTCCACACCCAATTACAATTATAAAAACAAACTTTTATCCCCTTTGGGGCGTGATTTTAGACAAACTTCCACATTTAACGCTTTTATGTATATATCTTTTATCCCCTTTGGGGCGTGATTTTAGACAATGCAAATGCCACTTTTTTTTGTTCTTGAGTAAGTAACTTTTATCCCCTTTGGGGCGTGATTTTAGACAGGGCACAATTTGAAGAGATAAAATTTTAAAATTACCTTATTATTCTCCTTTATATAGGGGTTATAGTTCGGAGGGTCAATTACCCCTGTTATTTATATACCTCCGAACTTTTATTTATACTTTTCTATTTTGGTTTATTTGCTTAAAATCCCTTAAAATTCTTAATAATAATTTAATTATCGTGGAAAATTGAAGATAAAAACAATTAAATAAAATCTTCTAAAAATCTCAATAATTTAATAAAGTCAAATACTCAAATTAATCAAAATAGAAGACCCTTCGAAATTTGATAAAAATCCTTAAAATTAAAAAATAATAAATTAAAATCCTCTAAATTAAAAAATAAAAATTTTTAGCGAGGGAGGGGATTAAGTAATAATTATTTTACACACTTTTCAACGAAGTATTTATAAACTTTATAGCCATCTTCTGAGAGTTCTGGATGAAAAGATAAAGCCATATACTTTCCTTGTCTAACTCCAACTATTTTATCTTCATCTCTTGCAATAATTTCTACATTGTCACTTAAAATTTTATCAACTACTGGGGCCCTTATAAATACTCCATAAACTTTTCCTAAATCTTTAAATTCAATTTCTTTTTCAAAACTATCTTTTTGTCTTCCATAAGCATTCCTTTTTACAGTGATGTCCATTAATTCTAATAAAATTTGGTTAATTCCTGTCCCTTTTGATAATAAAACCATCCCAGCACATGTTCCTAATATTGGTAAATTAGAGTTTTTTATTTCTTCTAATAATCCATACTTTTTCATTAATTTTCCAATAGTTGTACTCTCTCCACCGGGAATTATTAATGCATCTATCTCTTTTAAATCTTCAACTCTTTTAACTTTCTTTGGCTTATATCCTGCTCTTAAAATTGCTTCTTCATGCTCTTCTACATCTCCCTGAATAGCTAACACGCCAATAATCATAGTATATCATCCTCTATCTTATGGTTTTAAAAACTTTAATGTTATAGTATTTATTATAATATTTATGTATAGTTAAGGATTAGGTGGTATATTGACAAAAATTGCTGTTGTTGGTGCTGGCCCAGCAGGGAGAACTTGTTCAATGTCCTTAGCAGATTTTGGCTTTGATGTTGATTTATTTGAAAAAAATAAAATAGGAGGAACTTGCTTAAATTATGGATGTACATATATAACTGGTCTTAGAGAAATGGCAGATATTCTCAACGATTTAAGTATTTTAAAGAATAAAAAGATAAGATTAGAAGAGATTATATCATTTAAAGAATTACAAGAGAAGATAAGTAAAATCCAAGATAAAATTAGAAACAAATTGGAGAAAGAAACCAAGGAAAAAGGAGTGAATATAAAATATAAAGAATTTAAGGAAAAATATGAAGATAACTATGATTATATTGTCTATGCAGTTGGAAAAAAATATCCTAAATCATACAATGGATATGAAAATGTATTAACTCACAGAGATATACCAAATCTAAAAGAACTTCCAGAAAATATATTAATCATCGGTGGAGGAACAGTTGGAGTTGAATATGCATCAATATTTTCTGACTTTAGAAGCAATGTTGTTTTATATACGAGGTCTAAAATTTTAAAAGAAATTAAAGATGAAGATATTAGGAATTATATAATGAAAAATCTTGTTAATTTTAAAATTATAAATGATAAAGATAAGTTTGAGAAATTATTAAAAGATGATAATTATACAAAAATCTTAGCCATTGGAGGAAAAGGATTATTTGAGACAGATGAATATTTGAGGATAAAAAATAAAAACAAAACTTATGCATGTGGAGATTGTTTAATAAATGGAGGAGGAAATACTCCAATTTCAAGAATGGAAGGAAGAATTGTAGCTCAAAATATATACAATGAAATAAACAACAGAGAATTAAAAAAACCAAACTATGATTTAATTCCAAAAACTGTTAGAATGTCTTTAACTATTGCCTATGTGGGAAAACAAACTAATAAATACAAAATATTAAAAAGCCACATAGGTAAAGGAAACTTTTACAAGGTTTTAAAGAGCGTTGGCTTAAATAAAATATATTACGAAAATGGGAAGGTTGTTGGAGCAATAATAATGACTCCATACCCTGAAATTCTCCCATACTTTGCTCAATTAATTAGAGGAATTGATGTATATAACGACTTTATAGAGGTTCATCCATCAACAGACATATTTTATAAGGAGTTTAGATCTTAATCAAAAACAGGATACTTTCCCAAAATATTAATAAAAGTAGTATGTTTTTTTAGTGATTTTATAATTTCCTCTAAATCCTCTTTAGAATCTTCAAAGTCGATATAAAAAATATATGTTCCCAATCTCTTTTTTGAAGGTCTTGATTCAATCCTTGTTAAATTTATATTTCTTTCTGCAAATTCCTTCAAAATATGATATAACGCCCCCGGCTTATCTTCTTTTAACTCAAAAACAATTGAAACTTTATATTTTTTTGGTAAAACTTTAAAATTTACATTTTTACCAATTAAAATAAATCTTGTTTTATTATTTTTGTAATCTTCAATATTTTTATCTAATATTTTTAAATTATAATATTCTGCTGATTCTTTTGAACCTATAGCCCCTAAAGTTTCATCCTTACTTTCAGCAACAATCTTTACAGCCTTGGCTGTGCTCTCTACTGCCTTAACCTCCCAACCATGCCTTTTTATGTAATTTCTGCATTGAGCCAACGCTTGGGGATGAGATAAAATAACTTTTATTTTATTTTTATCATAACCTATTAAATTGTGATGTATATCTAAGGATAACTCTCCCAATATTTTAATATTTTTAAATTGTAATAATAAATCTTGTGTTAATGATACAGAGCCCTCAATAGAATTTTCTATTGGAACTACTCCTAAACCTCCATTACTTACACATTCAAATATGTCGTATATTGAATTACAGTATTTTATATTATAATCTCCATCTATATACTCTAAAAATTTTTTTGTAGCCTTTTCACTGTATGTTCCTTTTGGTAAGGTGTAAATATTCATTCTTTCACCATGTCTAAAATTAGAAACTGCCCTCTATTTTTAAAAATCTTTGATAATCTTTTATCCAAAGGTTTCCAATATTTTAGAATTCTCTTTAAAATTACTGGTGGAAATATTTTAAAAATTGGAGGTAAATAATATAATGAACTTAAATAAACAATTTTAAAGTTTATATTTGTTTCTTCAAAATCTTTGTAGGATAATGGTTTATGAAAAATTCTAAAATCGTTAAAAATTTCTTCTTTAATTAAACTATCTCTATTTACAACAACTACAATTAAATGTCCATTATTTTTTAAAACTCTACATATCTCATTCAAAGATTTTAAATAATCTACATGCTCTAAAACATTTATACATAGAACTAAATCAAAAGTGTTATCTTTAAAAGGTAAATTTAATATATTACCACAAACTTTTCGCTCTTTGATTTTAAATTTTTTTAGTAAATTTAATGAAATATCCAAATATATAGTATTAAAGTCTTTTGTTAAATTATAAAAGGCTCCATAACCGCATCCACAATCTAAAACTAAAAAATCTTTATTATCATTTTCATTATTTACAATATTTTTTATTAATTTCTTTAGTTCTTCAAAGATTAACTTATCTGCAAAATTTATAATACACTTCATGTATTTTGGAAAGTTATTAGGATTCCAACTGTTGTAAAAATCTTTAACTTCTTTCATAATATTTCACATGTTAATGTATAAATTATCTCATTTTCAAACAATTTTTTAATTTTTTCTTTAATTTCATCAATTTCTTCTCTACTAAGTTCTCTATCTAATTTTTTGTCAATCATAAATCCGCATCTGTAATAATAACCCTCTTCCGAAATTAAAGCCAACTCTGGATATTCGACAGATAAAATTTTTACATCTTCTCCTAAAATTTTCAAAACTTCTTTAAATACTTTTTCGAAATTGAAACCTTCTCTTACATAAAAAACAGCATCAACTGCTAATTTCATAAAAATCACTTAAAATAAAATTTAAAAATTAACATCCACAAATGAATTCCTTTTCAAAGTCAAAGACAATTTCTTTGTTAGTTCCATCAGTAATGTATAACTTTTTGTCTGAGATAACCTCTCCACAAATTTCAGCAGTCATTTCTACATCTTCAAAAATATTTTTAATCTCTTTAAAGTTCTCTTCATTTGCCGTTAAAACGTATCCACTTCCCGGATAAACTTTAAGCCAATGAATTAAATCAATCTCTTCTGGTTTTGGAATTTTTGTAATATCAACAATTCCTCCTTTTCTTGAAACTTCTAATAACATTCCCAAAGTTCCAATAGCTCCAGGATTACTTATATCTTTGCATGAATTGGCTAATTTATTTTCAGCAATTTGAACTAAAGCATCCATCTGAGCTTTAACTAACTTTTTTGATTTCATTGTAGTAGTATCCCAATTTAACGAGAATGATTTATATATTTGTCCAACCAAGTCATAGGCGAATATTATTTTATCGCCAACTTTTGCATTGTCACTTCTCAATATGCAATCCTTTTTGGCTATACCAGTTATAGAAACATCTAAGACATTACATATAGCATCAGGATGTGTATGTCCTCCAACCATAGGAACTCCAAATTTCTTTACACCATCTTTAACTCCTTTTAAAACTTTTCTACAAACATCTTTATCTTTTATACTTATTATATTTGTCATTCCTATGCACTTTCCTCCCATTGCCGCTATATCTTTACAATTAACTAAGACTGAACAATATCCTGCCCACCAAGGATCAGCTTCTAATAGTTTTCCCCATATTCCATCAGCGGCTAACAAAATAGCGTTATCTCCATCAATGCCAATAACTGCCGCATCATCACCAAAATCTACTATAATTTCAAATTCATAATCTTCATCATTAAATTTAAAATTCTCCACAACATCTTTAATAGCTATTTTCCTCAAAATCCCTTCAAAATTTCTTATTTCATAAACTATTTTTTTTAAATTCATACAATCCCCTTTTTATTTATAATAGTAATACAATCAAAGCAAAAATTAAGATAAAGTAATAAATAGTTTAATAAAAAGTAATTATGTTTTATGTATTTAAAGTTAATTGTTAGTTCTTTCTTTTATATTTCTTGTAAGATTCCTTTAACATCTCTATAACTGGCAACTTTTCTCCACCTAAAAACTCTAATGTTGCTCCTCCTCCTGTACTAATGTGATCTATCTTATTAGCAAATCCAAACAACTCTGCTGCGGCTGATAAATGACCACCTCCAATGACTGAAAATCCTTCAGACTCTGCTATCGCCTTTAACAATCCCTTAGTTCCTTTTGCAAATAATTCTTTTTCAAATACCCCAGCAGGACCATTTGCTACAATAGTTTTTGCCTTTTTTATAATCTCACTATAAAGTTCAATTGTTTTTTCTCCAATATCGTTAATTAAACCTTCTATTTTTTTGTCTTTTTGTAACTCTATTTCTTCTCTATTTTCATCTATATTTAAAGCTACATCTACTGGAACAATAATTTTATCTTTAAACTTATCTAACAACTCTTTTGCAATCTCTATTTGATTAGTTAATCCAAGATTATCTATAACTTTTAGATTATCTCCTAAATCATAACCCATAGCTATTAAAAATATATTGGCAACGATTCCAGAGGTTAAAACTTTATCAGCCACTCCTTTTTTTAGGACATTTTTCATAACTTTTATTGAATCATCAGCCTTAGATCCACCTAAAACATAAACGCAAGGCCTTTCTGGATTTTCTAAAACTTTTGATAAAATACTAACTTCTTTTTCCATTAATCTTCCAGCAATCATTGGCATATAGTAAGAAAATCCAACTAATGAGGGCTGTGCTCTATGTGCCGCCGCAAAGGCGTCATTAACAAAATAGTCAAATAATGGGTATAGTTTTTTAATTATATTTGTCTCTGCCTGTTTTTTTAGAGTTATTCCTTCCCACTTTTTCCAATCATTTAAAACCTCCTCTGAATAAAATCTAATATTTTCCAATAAAATGACTTCTCCACACTTCATATTAATTATAGACTCTCTTGCTGTATAGCCAATTACTTCATCTATAAACTCTACTTCTTTACCAATAATTTTAGATAAAACTTTTGCATGATTTTTTAATGTTGTAAAATCTTTTTTTCCTGGCCTACTCTGATGTGCCAATATTACAACTTTGGCATTTTTATTTATCAACTCTTTAACTGTATCTTTTATTTCTCTAATCCTCTTATCGTCTAAAATCTCTCCTGTATTTGGATCTATTGGACAGTTTATATCAACTCTCAAAACTATTCTTTTATCTTCAAATTCAAAGTCGTCCAATGTTAGAAACATATGTCTCCCTCATTAATGTATTTTAATTTGGTGTAATTTTATTTTAAATAATGTTTATAAATTTTATTCTTAAATAATATTAATTTATTTATTAAATAATAACAAATAATAATTCTCGAAAATTATATAAAGGTAAGTAATCTATATATTATAAGATATTAAGATAATAAAAATATTAGAGGGATATTAAATGAAAGTATCAGTATATGGAGCAGGAAATCAGAAGTTGTATATAGAACAGTTAAATTTACCAGAAAAATTTGGTGGGGAGCCACCATATGGAGGAGCGAGGATGGCAATAGAGTTTGCGGAAGCAGGGCATGATGTTATCCTATCAGAACCAAATAAAAATATAATGAGCGATGATTTATGGAAAAAAGTTGAAGATGTAGGAGTTAAGATAGTTAGTGATGATATAGAAGCGGCAAAACATGGGGAAGTTCATATTCTATTCACACCATTTGGAAAAATAACAATAAACATTGCAAAGAATATTATAAAACATGTTCCGGAAAATGCTGTTATTTGTAACACATGTACAATTTCTCCATTGGTGTTATATGTTTTATTAGAGTCAGAACTAAGATATAAAAGGAATGATGTAGGAATAAGTTCAATGCACCCAGCGAGCGTTCCAGGAACTCCGCAACATAAACATTATGTAATTAGTAGTAAAACACTAGATGGAGGAGAATTAGCAACAGAAGAGCAAATAAATAAGTTAGTAGAACTTGCTAAAAGCGTTAATAAAAAACCTTATGTAGCTCCTGCAGATGTAGTTCCAGTAGTCGCTGATATGGGTGTGTTGGTTACTGCTATTGCATTGGCTGGTATTTTAGATTATTATAG